>NZ_OSDX01000045.1:0-35961 GCF_900382755.1 Vibrio sp. Evd11 | reverse complement strand
TTAGCTGGCATAGTTATCTCCTTAAAAATCTAGACGACAACTATGCTGACACAGGGGGTAACTGGGTGGTTTCACAACAGCGTTTGTATCTGAAAGCGCTAAAAGATATGGGCATCAAAGGGTTCCGAATTGATGCAGTGAAGCACATGAGTCAATACCAAATCGATCAGGTATTCACGTCTGAAATTACTGCGAACATGCATGTGTTTGGTGAAGTGATTACTAGCGGTGGAGCAGGGAACAGTGGCTATGAATCGTTCTTAGCGCCTTACCTAAATAATACTAATCACTCTGCTTACGATTTCCCGCTGTTTGCATCGATTCGCTCGGCATTTTCTATGGGGGGAGGTTTGAACCAGCTGCATGATCCTAAAGCATATGGCCAAGCACTGGATGATAACCGCTCGATCACCTTTGCGATCACACATGACATTCCAACCAATGACGGCTTCCGTTACCAAATTATGGACCCACAAGATGAGCAACTCGCTTACGCTTACATCCTTGGCAAAGATGGCGGCACGCCTTTGATCTACAGTGATGATCTTCCAGATTCTGAAGACAAGGATAGCGGTCGTTGGGGCAATGTTTGGAATAGCTCGAATATGAAGAATATGCTGAGCTTCCACAATGCGATGCAAGGTAAATCCATGACGATGATTTCGAGCGACCAATGTACTTTGCTATTTAAGCGTGGCAAAGAAGGCGTTGTTGGTATTAATAAGTGTGGCGAAATGCGTGGCGTGACAGTCGATACCTACCAACATGAGTTCAACTGGCACGTTCAGTACAACGATGTATTAAGCAGCGCGACAGAAACCATTTCTTCTCGCTACCATACGTTTAACCTTCCTCCACGCAGTGCGCGTATGTTTAAGCTGTAGCGTCTGTTGTAGTTAGAGAGCAGACCCAATAACCTAAAAAGTCGCAGTTAATACTGCGGCTTTTCTAGTAGAGAAGGCATTGCTAGCACATCAAGCCGTTAGAAAGGCGAGCGACTATTGGCAACGGCAAACTGTTGATAAAGATCGGCCACTTCAACTGGGTTGAACTCGTCTTTGTAAGTCAATTCACTGAGTCGGTGGGTGATATTTTGTAGTTCATGCGAACGTTGCTGAGCACGCTGCTGATAACGTTTAAAGGCTTGCTCTGTACCTTCAAAGTTAGAAGCAATGCTTTGTGCCAATACGTAAGCGTTCTCAATGCCCAAGCTGAATCCGATACCCATGGTTGGGAGCACTGCGCAACAGGAATCTCCCAGTAGAACAGCATTGCCACGATACCAAGTATCAAATGGAGCAACATCGGTGAGTGGAGAAGGCAAGATCTTCGATTCCGGCGTATCTCGGATCATATCCAGTAGATAGCTCGGATAGTGCGAGAATTGCTCTAATACGGTTTGTTTAGACAGTGTTTCACCTTCTTTAACGGCGCATGCTGCAAACCAGTATTTACCTTGGGTTTCTCGGTCATAGGTGTAGGTTACGATACGAGATTTATCACCCGCAAAAACATAACACTCATCATCACTGATTTCTGATGCTTTGAAATCAATCTCACCGCGGCAGCAGTAGACGTTCGGTTGTCTTAAAGACACGTCAGGCGCAACAAACTTTCTTACTTGAGAGAACACACCATCGGCACCGACAATAATATCTGCATCAAGTGGTTCGCCATTGACCAGAATCTGCGGCTCATCGTCGTTTTGAACAACAGAGCAGGTTTGATTGGTAACGATGCAGTCGTCTCCTAGCTCATTTAATAGCAGCTGGTATAAACGGCTGCGATGAAACAAACCAATTGGCGCGTTGGCTTTGCTTGGGGAGTCACTCATATTGAGCGTGTTGATTGGCAATCCTGTCGCCGTTAATGTTGAGATGGTATCGACTTGGTTACACGCGGTTTTTACTTTATCGACACCAACCAGTGCCGCAAGTACCTGCATGCCCTCTGGCCACATGATGATACCCGTACCGTCAGCTCGTGGTTGTGCTGCCTTCTCGTATATTCGAGCTTTAATGCCAAATTTACGCAGTGATAACGTGAGTGCCAAACCATTCAGTCCCGCGCCGATAATCGCGACTTTTAGACGTTGTTGTTCCATGACTTTCTCCTAAGAATAAGATGCCAATATATGTGTGCTGGTTTATATGGCGTAAGATAGGTCATTCGAATCAATAAATAAACGTTATGGATTATAAGGTTAATGCGATTTTTAAATCTTAGGTGCAGATCCCTTAATGATCTTGGATGACTCCAGACCAATGGTTTTGATGGGATAGCGCTTTCAGTAATTTAATCTCTTTCGCTGTTTCGCCTTTAAGCCATTCAATCAGGTCATTTATTACCGGTGAATGAGTTCGCTGGTGGCCAAAGTAAGTCCAAGCACTGTGTTGGATCTTGGCGTTTTTAGGGCAGTATAAAAAGCCTCGTTGGAGTTCTTGTAATACCAAAAGCAAATCAGTCACCGTGACACCTTCCCCCGATAAACATGCACTGAGCGCTAAATCTAACGACAAGAAGCTGGTGTTTCTGACGGGCTTTTTCGGCGGGAACTCGACATCGGCTAGCCATACTTTCCAGTCATGATGATCTAAGGTGGGATGGAGTCTTGGCATGGTTAAGATCGAATCGAGGTCGGTGTCTTGCGTCGTTAAACTTGCAGAATTCGTTAAGCTAGTAGAACAGACCGGCGCCATGAACTCCTCACGCAAGAATGTGATATCAGGTGTATTGTCATATCGTTTTTTGAAACGAGTGTGGAAGATCAACAAGTCATACTCGCTGCTGTTGATCGCTTCATCTTCTTCAATCACAGGAACAATCACGATCTCGTAGTCGGGGTAACGCTCGTTTAATTCACGAACCTTAGAGATCAACACTCGCGTTGCAAAACTCAGGGTCGCTTTAATCACAATCCGCTTCTGTTTTGGCTCACTCCAAGATGCGATCACCGATTCGATATTGCCGTAGCTATCACGCAAAGCCACATACAAATCATGACCTTGTTCTGTTAATTCAATCGCTCGATGCTTACGAATAACCAGCGATGCGTTCAGCTCATCTTCAAGCTGTTTGATCTGACGGCTGATCGCACTTTGTGTCACGTTGAGCTCATCGGCAGCCAACGTAAAGCTCATCAGCCTTGAAGCTGCTTCAAAGGCTTTTAAGCCATTATGTGAGGATGGCAAGCTAGGATATGGGGTCATAATTCGTTCGCATGAGTTTATGGAATGTTAGAGTCGCAAATTTATCAATTGAACGCCAGCCTCATCGATCGTATTTTGGGCGGAATTAACTGAGGCGCTCATGAAAAAAATACTCACTCTTGCATTCCCTTTGATCATTTCACAGCTGATATCCATGGCTTTAGTCCTTACCGATGTTTGGATGATGTCGCGTATCAGTGTTTCAGCCCTAGCGGCTGGTGGCTTAGGCGCCTCTATCTACTTTTTCATCTTCATTATTGCGAGTAGCACGGTAGGGTGTGTCGCGAACTTGATTGCGATCGCTTATGGTCAGCGCGTGGCTCGCCCAGAGTTTGGTAATACACAAATTAGGTTGGCGGTGAAAGGCGCAACTATGCTGGCATTCGTACTCAGCGTGACCTTAATGGCCAGCTTCTGGTTTGCTCCGTTGGTATTGGAAGCAGCAAAACAGCCGCCAGAAGTGATCACCTTAGCGATGGAATACGTGCATGCCTTGAAATGGGTAATGCTGCCTTCGCTTATCTTATTGGTGCTGCGTGGCTTAACCAGTGCGTTCGGTAATGTGCGCTCCATTCTTGTGATGTCTGTTATTACCGTAATTCTGAATGTGCCAGTGAGTTATTTACTGACGTTCCAGCTGGATATGGGCTTAACGGGTTTAGGCTTAGGAACCGCTATTGCTGCGTTTATCGTGATGCTTGGGTATACGGTGTGGGTGTTCAAACGCGACGAGTTTAAGCAATTCGCCCCATGGCTTCATACTGAAGAATATTCGATTAAGTTGATGAGTCCTTTATTGATGATGGGCTTGCCGATTGCAATGGCGGCTTTACTTGAGCATGGCTTAATCTACGGTGGCACCTTAATGGCGGGCACGATCAGTATTGCTTCGTTAGCTCTGCACCAAATCCTTCTGCAATGCTTAAGTTTCACTTGGAACTTCAATTTTGGCTTCTCGCAGGCTGCCGCTATTTTGGTTGGGCGTGACTATGGTGCGGGCAACTACGAAGGCATCAAAAGAACATCCATTCTAAGCTTTATCTTGGTGTCGGTGCTGAGCGTGGCGCTGTCTGCCGTGTTTATCATATGGCCTGAAATGATCGCTTCTCTCTTTAAGTTAGATGACGGCACTGGCGCGATGACTTCGTTATTGGCTTCTGTTATCTGGGTGGTCGCGTTGTGCTTCATCGTTGATGCTTGGCAGTTACTGGCAATTAACCTATTGAGAGGGATGAAGATTGTTTCAATGCCAACCGTGATGACAGCCATTGGTTACTGGGTATTTGGCCTACCTGCTGCTTGGTATTTGATGCATAAGTTCCAGCTTGCAGGGATTTGGGGCGGAATCGGCGTCGGTTTAGGTGTAACGGGTATTCTATTGCTTATCCAATTAATGCGTGTCATCCAAAAGAATAACCAATCTCCAGATTTGTCGAATCATGCTTATACGTGATTGGCTAATGGCGCACTGAACAACAAAAAGCCGCAGTCATTAAGGTGACTTCGGCTTTTTTGTTATCTATTCCGATTCTTCTTTTTCTGGGGGAGATGGGAAGAATCTTTATCAGGATTAGGGGCAGCTATTTTCTGCCAAACTACTTTCCACCAGAGAGCGCAGACTTCATCATGGTTTTAAATTGCTCCTTTTGCTCTTCAGTCAACACGTTATAGATGTTGTTCTTAAGACGCATCTCTTGCATCACCATCGACTTCTCAGTGGCTTGAACCGTATCAATAACCTTTTCCATTTCGGCTTCATCAAAATCCGGCTGAGTCACAAGGCTGATCTGTTTCTTTTTAAGCTCTATGGCCTTATTCATATCAATCTCTGTTCTATCGGATTGATACTCTTGTACAAGAGAGAACACTTCCGCTTGTTGCTCTTCGGTTAGATTCAAAGAAGCAATGACTATTTGCAGCGGGCTAAGTGCAGGCTGAGGCGGTTGTTGTGGTGTTGAAGCACTCACAAACGGAGCGGTAACGAGTAAAGCTGAAGCAGTTAATACACAAAGCGACTTTTTCAGTGATTTCATTGAGTTTCTCCTGTTAGTGGAAACAAGAGTATAGATGGTGGAGCTGAACTCGATATGAACACGCTGTTCAGTTAAGTGTGCTTAGCGATTTACGTTCATTTAAGTACCTTCAAGTAAGTAGAGAGTGGGTTAGACCTTGGTCTTACAGAAACCGGACGCAAAGGTGACTAGAATGATTTGAGTTGCACACCGTTTTATCAAGGAATACACAAATGGAAGTTGGATTGTTCTGGGCTGAGAAAGGGATGTTAGTGCTTGGCGCGCTATTTGTTTTGACGAGCATGATGCAGTACGGAAGACGCAGTAGCGATTGGAAAGGCGTGATTACGATGTTCTACAAGCGTATCCCAATGAATATTGCAGAATACAAATGGTACCGTTTGGGCATTGCTTTGTTGGTGTTTGCTGTGGTTATACGTTTCGCATTACTGATCCTATGGCCTTCATACCAGTTTTAGTCCCCGGTATTAGCTCTTTTATATAGATTTATATAAAGCAGGTAAAACCAATACATTCATGACGAGATTGAGCCTTAATAAACTCACTTATTAAGGCTGTCATTTCATAAACTAGCGCTGTTGTTCCATAAAAAAGTGCTATTACTCTATAATGACGAACGGTTATTACCTTTGTAGCATATTGTTTTTCATGAAGAATAATGCCGGATAATAGCTTACCTGCTTGTTTCATCATTCTTACTAATAATCTACACATAAATCCATTCACCCCGTACCTGATACCATAATGTTCTGTTACACTCGACCGAATTAGCTTTAATTTGTCGGTGGTGCATTTATGTCGTTCCCAGTTCTTATATGTGATGATTCTGCATTAGCAAGGAAGCAGATGGCTCGCTCACTGCCTAGTTCTCTAAATGCAGATATAACTTTTGCTGTTCATGGGCTTAATGCACTTGAAGAGTTAGCTCAAAACCAGTTTAAACTGATGTTCCTCGACTTGACCATGCCAGAGCTAGATGGCTATGGCACATTGGAAGAGATGCAACGCTTAGGTGATAACACACCTGTTGTCGTTGTTTCCGGTGACATCCAGCCAAAAGCGCAGCAGAGGGTCATGGACCTTGGTGCTAAAGCGTTTTTACAAAAACCGATCGATAAAGAAGCGTTAAAAGGCATTTTACGTGAACTTGTTGAGCCGCCAACGCAGCCTCAGGTGGTTACCCCTACCGCTTTAGATCTTCCAATACTACGTAGACGCGATATCTACATGGAAGTGGCGAACGTAGCAATCGGACGCGCCGCCGATGCACTGGCGCGCCATTTTGATGTATTTGTCCATTTACCACTACCGAACGTGAATATTTTGGAAGTGAGTGAATTGCACATGGCACTTCGCGACTTAGCAGACAACGACCAAGTGTCGGGTGTTTGCCAAGGCTTTAGCGGAGAAGGCATTGCAGGTGAAGCGTTAGTATTGCTGAGTGATTCCAGTGTGAGCGATCTTAAAAAGCTCATGAAGGTGCCAACAGATAGCGAACAGCTTGAAGAATTAGAACTGTTGATGGATGTATCTAACATCCTTGTGGGTTCATTCCTGAATGGGTTAGGTGAGCAGTCAGAAGTTCGTTTCTTCCAGAGCTCTCCGGTGTTGCTAGGTCAACACATTTCAATCGATTCCGTTATTGAAAATACCGGCGGCTCATTCAAGAAAACGATGACTTTCGAAGTCAGCTATAACATAGACGGCACTTCAATCCGTTGTGACCTTCTATTCATGTTTGTTGATGAATCTTTGCCACTTCTAGATAATAAATTGGCCTACCTAATGGAGGAGTTTTAATATGTTGAATCTTCCTGCTGAATTTGAACAGTTCCACTGGATGGTGGACATGGTTCAGAACGTCGACATGGGGCTGGTGGTTATTAATCGCGATTTTGAGGTGCAAGTTTGGAATGGCTTCATGACTCACCATAGCGGTAAGCAATCACATGATGCTATCGGTAAGTCGATCTTTGAGTTATTCCCTGAAATCCCAGAAGAGTGGTTTAGGCTGAAAACCAAGCCAGTCTATGATTTAGGTTGTCGCAGCTTTATTACATGGCCACAAAGACCTTACCTGTTCAAGTGCCGTAATGTTCGCCCTGTTACTCAACAAGCTGATTTCATGTACCAGAACGTGACGCTAAACCCGATGCGTTCGCCTACTGGACAAATCACGTCATTGTTCTTGTCGATTCAAGATGCGACGGCAGAAGCGTTAAGCGCTCAAAAGAATTAGCACCTGTCTTAATTCGATACTCATAGCTTGTAAAGAACAATTCAAAACATCGAATAAAAATGGCTAAGGTTAATTACCTTAGCCATTTTTTTTGTTTTTTATCTTCAAACCTAATCTTCCCCCTAGCTTTTCACGTTAACCAATTCTCTTTTTCCATGCGCTTTACTGAATGTTTTAGGTTAAATCAACGAAAGGGCAGCCACGAAATGTGCTTTCGGCGCGGCAATGCTACGGGTGAATAGAAAGTGGATTTATAAAGTTTGAGTTTGAAAGCTTCATTTAATGGAGTGCGAGGGCTGAATTATCAAACCCAAGTGAGTATTGGCCTCTAGATTGAGTCGTTTTCACTCTACTTTTCCAAGTGACGACAAAACAGAAACGTCACCAGACTGCCCAATTTGGTCAAAAACCGATAAAAATTAGAAAAAAATCGAATTTATTTAAGAAAAAAGGCATTTTTTTGTTGGAGAAAAGTGTGGTTTTTATGTGATTTCGAGGCACTTTCTTCACATATTTGCTTAATGAAGGCGATATTGTGTGAAAAAGAGAGGAAAACGATTGCGCAATAAACCGACAGCGTGTGCGTGATTGGTTCGCTAAGTTATTAATTAGTAAGAATTTAGTGGGAAAGTGTTACTTGGGAGGTTTTACCAGATATGGAATCTTCGAGAGGATAGCATAAAAAAAAATGAAATATCAGACTTGCTGTTACTAAATCACGACCTATAATGCTGAAAACCGGAGCGTCTGCCAACGCTCCGGTTTTTTTGTGTCCGAAGAAAAGTAAACTCGTCTGCCAACGGTTTTACTACGCATTTCGCGAGAGACACATAATTTTATGAATCAAGGAAAACACCATGCGTATCGAACAAGAACTTAAGTTAGGTTTCAAAGATGTACTCTTCCGTCCGAAGCGTTCTACCCTTAAAAGCCGTTCTCAAGTTGAATTAACCCGCGATTTTACATTCAAGCATAGCGGTCGTCAATGGTCTGGTACTCCAGTAATTGCAGCTAACATGGATTCGGTAGCAAGCTTTGAAATGGCAGCTGCTCTAGCAGAGCACGGTGTTATGACTGCAGTACACAAGCACTACACAGTAGAGCAGTGGGCTGAGTTTGCTAAAACAGCAGACAAGAAAACTCTGAACAACGTTTTTGTATCAACAGGTACGTCTGAAGCTGAGTTCGAGAAAGTTAAGAAGATCATGGCGCTTAGCGAAGAGTTTGTATTTATCTGTATTGATATCGCTAACGGTTACTCAGAGCACCTTGTTGAGTTCGTACAGAAAGTACGTGCTGAATTCCCGACTAAAGTTATCTCTGCAGGTAACGTTGTAACGGGTGACATGGTTGAAGAGCTAATCCTAGCAGGCGCAGACATCGTTAAGGTTGGTATCGGCCCTGGTTCGGTTTGTACTACACGTGTTAAAACAGGCGTAGGTTACCCTCAACTTTCTGCAATTATCGAGTGTGGCGACGCGGCACACGGCCTTGGCGGCATGATCATCGGTGACGGTGGTTGTTCATGTGCGGGTGACGTATCTAAAGCGTTCGGCGGCGGTGCTGACTTCGTAATGCTAGGCGGCATGCTAGCTGGTCACTCTGAGTCAGGCGGTGAAGTAGTAGAGCAAGATGGTAAGCAGTACATGAAGTTCTACGGCATGTCTTCACAGTCGGCTATGGACAAGCACTCAGGTGGTGTTGCTAAGTACCGTGCTGCGGAAGGTAAAACTGTTTTACTTCCATACCGTGGTTCTGTTCACAACACAATTTCTGACATCCTTGGTGGTGTGCGTTCAACTTGTACATACGTAGGCGCAGCAAAGCTTAAAGAGCTAACTAAGCGTACGACTTTCATCCGTGTACAAGAGCAAGAGAACAACGTATTCGGTAAAGAGTAATCTGAACGAGTTCGAATAGTTTGAAAATCAAGAGCCGCTTTTAGCGGCTCTTTTTTTTTGGAATTTACGGCAGAACCATTTTGATTTTAAATGGATGATATCAAGTACCGGTGTGCCGATGGGAAGCCGAACCTATCGAGTACGTGATGCAAAAAACACGTGTATGAGTTGTTTGAATATTAGACGTTCACCCAACACATTTATACCCCAAGACATGTTGGCAACTAAGAAGAAATCAATACTGGATTAATTCAGAGTCACGTAGGCTCTTCTTCTGTCTCAACTGACCAAAGGTTCTCCAAAAGAACATCATTACTGTCTGGTTTGCTATTATCGCTTAACTCATCCACTTGGATCAGCATAGGTAAATCAAACGAAGTACCAGTGATAATGCAAGAGCCACGTGATAGGTTTGGAATCAGCGAACGAGAAACAGAATCTAACGTACTGATGGTGTTATCTAGTAAGAACAGGTCACGGTCATTAACTAAACGATGTATAAAGAAATTGTGCAACTGAGACATAATTGTTGCCGAGATATCAGCGGGACGTTGACTCGATAACGTTAGGAAAATTCCGAACTTGCGACCTTCCTTAATCAATTCTTCAAACAACTCTAAACGATAGTCTTTCCAGTTAGCCTGTTCACGTACTGATTGCTGAGAAAGGATGTTATGTGCCTCGTCAATGATAAGGTGCAGTGTCTTTTCTGGGGGGCTTTTCTTGATTTGATTCTTATGAGAATTGTAATAGTGCTTCGTTACAAGAAGCGGAATGATTTTCTTCACGTCTTGGTTGCAATTACGCAATGAAATGACGGTTAATGCTTTATCGTCAGCAGCAACATTAGTTTCTACTTTAATTACCTTGGATAATCCTCCTAGTGAGGATTCAGCACGTTTTAATAATGGCTGTATGTGATCGAATTGAACAAAGTTGTACATCAAATCATTAATCAACTTCAATTTGCACAGGATTTTAAATTCTTGAAATGCATCAAGGTCATTAATCTGAATGCTATCAACAGTATTTTTTAGGTGTATGTCGTATTCAGGTTCACCATTAAAAAATACTTCATTTCTGTTACCTAGTAAGAGTTTATATTTGTTTCCGTGCCAGCATACTTTATCGAGAATTTTTGCTTGATTGGTACTCTTTAGAACACTCTTGATTAGGTCGAGCACTTCAGGTTTCTGAGACGATGAAGTGAAGCAGAACTTAATAGTGTATTTTAAGTAACTTAGAGCACTCGCCTTACCAGAGCCATACTTTGAACGTCCTTGCAGGACTCTGTTAATAAACGGTTTCTGTGTATTGGTGGTGGCTTGGAAAAGAATTGAAAGCGTCTCCGCATTCCAGAATTCATCTTCTGCCAACGGGAATTGATCGACTGCTGTATTCGTATTCAGATCTATAGCGTGCTTATGTTCCAGTGATACGATTTGATCTTTGATGTACTCACCATTGAAATCAAGCAGTACAAACTTACTTACAGGTTTGATTTGTTCATGCTTCTCATCGAATAAGGTTGTGAATAGTTTCGTTAAGGTATTCGATTTACCGCTACCAGTGTTTCCAAATATACCAATGTGAGTGTTAAACAATTTCTGCCAAGGTAGAGATATTTCAATTCCTTCTTTTAATAATGATCCAATACAAAATTCTGACTCGGAACTTGATGAATAAACAGTCTTTAGTGTTTGCTCAGGTAACAGGAAGGCTGGATCACGGATCAATGGTAAGAACTTGATGCCTTCAAAGAAGTTACCATTTTCAATGTAGCCAATAGGGCGAACATGTACCTTTCGTACGTACTCGATTTTATCCGTGTTCTCTTGGAAACGTCTTTCATCTAAGTACTCACCCTCAACAATGCATACAATGTCACGGAAGCCACGCTGAATTGAAACGTACTCTCTGATAGAGATACCTTTGTATCGTTGACCTTCATAGAAAATGGTGTCTTTGTTCGATGTCTCATCAACGGTCAACGTAATTTGAATGCCATTTACCGCTGTGACCTCACCAATGAAGATGCTCATGCGTCATCCTCACTAAGTGTTAGAACGTGAGAATTGAAGTAAGAGAAATCTAATGCATCACCTTCTTCATGGACAACGTACTTGATGTTATTGAAGTCAGAGAAATGCTTCTGCAATTCAGGGATCATGGTTTCTCTGTAGCAACAGATGTATACCTGTAGAGTAGGGTTCGTCAGAGAGCGTTTAATCAAGTTCCTGATATGCTCATCAGCAAAAGAGAATCCGAATGCAATCAGTACGCTATTTGGCTTTTCTAACTCATAACTAAGGTGACGCAGCATTTGGTAATAGTGTTCTTCAAATACCGTTTCATGGAACTTCCACTTTGTAGGGTTCACGATAGGTAATTTTTCGTATTCCCTGTAGAAGTCATCTTGTGTGTTCTCGAATGCTGCTTTGCTATCATCATCGATAATCATTGAACACAACTGCTCCACGGTGTGAGATCCACTTTCTAACATTTCTTTGAAGTCACCGTAGTACATGCTGTCTATTGATGACTCAGAAACGATTTGATCCGCAGAAGAATAATCAACGAGAATAGAATCGTGGTGCTTACGCCAGAAAGCAGAGCCGTGAAGGTGGATAAGATTGATTTGTCGTTGGACTTCTTTGTTTCGGTCGAAGATACCTGATTCAGTGGTCATGCAGTCGAAGTTACGAGCCTCAACGACTTTTTTATGGAAACCACGAGAGCCATCGTTGATGTTAAATCGAATTGATTTTTCTTCGTAGAGTTCATCTGCCGCATAGGCTAGGCAGGAATCATAGTTCGTGGTGAAGAAGTTAATCTTTCTGTCGTAACCTCGCTTGCGACGAAGAATTTCGAGGTTCAATTTCATGAACTTCTTATAATTATCGATGACTGCTTGTTCGTCGCCTTCTAAGGTAGTGAAATCAACAGAACTAACAGGCTTGATGCATTCCTCGTAGTAATACATGAATAGCAAGGCTTTGAGGTGTTTAGCACCAATAGTATCGAACTCGGTAGCCAAAGTTTCAATCGTCTCCCATTTCCCCTCAGTTTGCATGTCTAGTGCAAGAGTAGGGAATAGACCTGCTGATGCTCCAGCACCAATCAAATAGTTTATGTTCTTGTCGTGTAGGTCGTTCAGATCGATTTTGGAAGTCGTCATAAGGTCGAATGCTCAGAATAATTATTAAATTTGTTGATAAGCAACTGTTTTACAACTGAGATTATCGGGAAACGATATGGTGGTCAATTCCCGATAAGTAGTGAGGCTTTAACAGGGGGAGTGATTAATCATCTGCCTTAGAAATGAAGATCTTCATCTCGTGTACTTTAATGATTTTCCGAGTCTTATCTTTGTTCCAGTAGCAGTTGCCAAATAGCATCAGTCCAGCACCATCTAAATCACGATGCTCTTTGATTTTGAACGATTTAAGCAGTTCATCTTTGAAAGGTGAAATGATTACACCTGTATCCTTACAGATAGGGTTCAGCCAATCGAAATCTTTATCAGCGTGAGAAATCGTTCCCCAGAACATTTTGGGTTTGAATGCTTTACTGTCTTCTAAAGGAACAGCATCAGCAAAATTGACGAATAAGTTCTTAGCACGATACGACACTTTCTCATTGATTTTGATCTTCACATCAGAAGTTGCCAAGTTACTACCTGATAACAGGCTGTGTAACGCTTTCTCCATCCCTAGAACCGATTGGCGAACTTGCGTTGAGGTCTTGGTGTGTTTTTTACCTGATGCGCCTGTGGAGCCTTTTGAGGACACTCTTGTTGTTTTCTGTTCTGATGAACTATTAGGCTTTGGTTCACTGAATTCAAAATCAAATAGAATTTCCTCAGAGTCAGCAACTATTTGGTCTACTTCAATAGCATGCTTAACTATCTTTTTGTCTTTCGCTGATGGTGCCGCTGCATCGCATTCGCTTGTATGATAATTCGAACCAAAACAGGCTGCATTTCCACTAATACTTTTTCTTCGATAAAAGGCTTCGGCACCGCAATCTACACAAAATAAACGATGACGATACTTTTCAATTTCTATGGCAGTTAGACGTTGGAACTGATAGATAGAATATACTGGTTCTGCATTAGGGTGGTCACATCTAGCATCATTCATCAAAATCTCACTAATTAATTTAATTCATACACTTAGTGAATACAGCATACTACTCTAGTTTCACATTTTGAAGTAGAATGCTTTTTAGTCATTTCATAGGTAAGTTCATGAAAGAATTAGTTTCTGCATTATCACAAGCAACAGCAAATCGATTGAAGTCGCCAATCCTCGGATCGTTCGTTTTATCTTGGTTAGTTATCAACCATGCTTCGATTCTTACATTCGTTTTCAGCACGTCAGAGAAGAAAATCGAATTACTGAATTCTGATTCAATTTATTGGTCTTTGGAGCCGTCATTCTGGTCGTGTGCACCCATGATGACGATCGTTTATCCAGCGATAGCATCTCTGCTCTATACATTCGGCTTGCCTTGGGTTCAGTACAAAATTGACATCAAGAAATTTAGATTAGTTGATGCTAAACGAATCAAAGAAAAGCATCGTGCTGATCGCTATACGTATCTGAGTCAGAAGCGCACCAGTAAGGCTAAAGCAGAATCGAACCCTGAGTACTGGAAAGACAAATTAAGTCGTGATTTAGATAAGTGGGATCTCGATAGAAGTAATTTGCAGAGCGAATTAGATTTAACTCGTGAAACACGTGACTCGTTGCAGCAACAAGTTAACTCAAGTAACTCCATTCAAACGAATCTAAGTGAAGAAATCGAACGGGTACGTAAGCAGCACCATGACGATCAGCAACTTTCATTGAAGAAAGAATCAGAACTTCAAAATGAATTGAGTGCAAGAGATCAGGAGTTAGATACTTTGCAAAAGAGCATTCTAGATTTAGAAAGCAAATTAGGCTTAGAAGATGCTCTCAAGAACCAATTAAAGGCTCTAGAAGAATCTGTAGACCAATATAAGTTGCAACTCGTTGAAGCCAATAATCGCTATTCAGATTCTCAAACATCGGTAGGTAATCTGCTACTGGTTATCGATAATTTAAATGACTCATTACGTTCCGCAGAACTATTTCAAGCCCCTAGATCTGTAAACTCAAACACAGCAGTAGAGCAGGCAGTAATAAGTAAGATGAAGGCGTTTATTGATGGTGCTCTAGAACCTGTGAAAGAAATTGTGGAAACCGAGAGAGAGCCAATTACCAAGGCGAAACGTAAACATGAGTTAGCCTTGGAACAACAAAAGACGCAGCAGCAATTAGAAGAGGTGCAAAAGTCGTTGGAGTCACTGGATACAGATCCAAATCAAGCGATTAATATGTGGGACTAGATAAAGTGAGAACAATCATATTTAAACACGGGTTTCTTCCTTGAATTACAATCACTAAGAGTGGCACGATGCTAGTATAAGTGCCAATACGATGGTGTTTTAAGGTGTTGAATTATAATAAAAAATAATCATCATCAGACTGTCGAGGGTTCGAGCCTGTTCGAGAGAACAATATAGCCTCTTTTTTTAGTTGTAGCCGTGTATTATCTAACTCATAAATGTCCAGAAATGTGTTTTAGATAAGTGGATAATTACGAATACTGAATCTTAATATCAATCCACAAAAAGATTATCAAATAGTCACATTTTAATATAATTTGAACATAAAGAGCCGCTTTTTAGCGGTTCTTTATGTTTGAGTTTTAGCTATCACTCAGAAGAGTGTTAACTATCAATTTTTCTACTTCGCATAATTCGAAGGAAACAGTGCTCGTTTCGCTTCTTCATCACGTTCGGTTTTAAACTCAACGTCTTTACCAATCTCGCGAGCGCGCAGTGCAGCAGGGCGAGTGTTGATTGCGTTAAACCAGCGCTTCAAATTCGGGTAAGGTTCTAGGCCTTCTTCACCAAGCACGAAAGGTGCTTTATCAATCCAACCCCATGCAGCGACATCGACAATGGTGTACTCATTTCCGACGAAAAACTCACGACCTTCCATATGCTTCTCTAACACTTCGTAATGACGTTGTGCTTCACGTAGGTAACGGTTCACAGCGTAATCTAGGCCTGCTGGCGCAGCATGACGGAAGTGTACCGATTGACCCGAATAAGGGCCAAGTCCGCTCGCGATGAACATCATCCAAGATAGCAGTTCGGCTCTGTCTTCAGGCTGTCCACCAAGCTTGCCAGTCTTCTCTGATAGGTACAAAAGGATGGCATTAGAATCGAACACACGTTGTCCTTCGTCTTCAATGGCTGGCGTTTTACCGTTCGGGTTAATCAAACGATATTCCGGCGTGTGTTGCTCGCCTTTTAAGGTATCGACAGGAACAAGTTCAAAATCTAGGCCTGTCTCTTCTAGAAACAGAGCGATCTTCATTGGGTTGGGTGTTTGGTGAAAATAGAACTTAAGCATGGGTAACTCCTTGTATTGGCGATTCATTAAAGCATCACTTGAACGATCGTTCAATAATTGATTTTGAATTATTTGAAAATAAGTCGACTCGCATTTAGCAGCCATATGTTTAGAGCTTCGTTATCTGTGGGGAGGATCAACATCGAACGATTCAGTGTGTTGAATTTTAAGTTGTTGAAAAAATGAGCTTAAAGTTGCTGTTTGGGCGTGTTGTTTTCTGCAGAGTTCGGGTTTGTGATGGGTGGTTTTCGGTGGAATAGGGCGTATGTAATCCGCAGTTAGATATTCCAACAAAAACGTTGAGCACTGGTTCAAACCAGAATTATCTGGATACACAGACTTATTGGTAAGTTCAAAATCGTGATCTGTTGCCACACCTTATGCAACAAATGAATATTAACCTCGGAGATTCTGGTGTGGTTCACAGTTTTTTAATCTTAGGGACTTACATTGGTGAGCAAATCTGATGTGAACACTTAACGACACAGGATCTTTCCATGAAAAAGAACATTATCGCCCTCGCTCTTGGTGGCATGCTCGCTTTTGGCGCAACACCTTATTCTTTTGCTGCTAACGATGGCGCAGTACAAGCCTCTGCCGATTACGCGCAGTTGGTGACTAAGCGACAAGTTGTCGACCAATTACTTCTTGATGCGTTGCAGGCGTTTAAGTCTCCGGCAAGAATTTCTCACGCGGGCTTCACGGCAAAAATGCCAAGCAACATGGAAATTGTGACTAACCGATTGTTAGAAGCGTACCAGCTAGAACCTTACCGTACTGACTTGTTGATCTCGGCTGCGAACGCTCAGATCTACAACAAGAACGCAGAGCGCGCTATTGAGTTGTTTGAACAAGCACTGACGGTTGCGCCAGACGATGTCGACCTTCATGCGTATCTAGCGGTTTGGCAGCGATTTGAAGGCAATGAAAGTGAATCGAATAAGCACATGGAGAAGCTGGAAAGCCTGAATAAAGGTAAAGCAGAAGACATCAAACGTATTTTTGCAACGGTCGACCGCGTGTTAGAAACACCTCTTAAAGAGTCTGCGGATAAGGGACTGTTGAGCGACCACGGTGCCATCGTCACTTTGGGTTACGCGCTTAACCCTGATGGCTCTATGCATGAAATCTTGATTGAACGTCTTGAAACAACACTAGCAATGTCGAAAGCGAACCCAGACGCGATGATCGTGTTAACCGGCGGCGTGCCTAAGAACCATAAGACAGAAGGCAAGTTAATGGCGGATTGGCTTATCTCAAAAGGGGTAAGCAAAGACCGCATCATTGAAGAGAACTACGCGACCAGCACGGTAGGCAATGCCTTATTCAGTAGCTATGCGCTTGCTCGTCATGATATTAAGCACGCGACCATTATTAGCTCGGCAAGCCATGTTCGTCGTGGTCAAACTCTGTTTGAAATTGCGAGCTGGCAAACTGGCCCTCAGGGCATTACCTTCGATACGGTCTCTTACCCAGATAAGCCGTTAGAAGATCTTAAGAAAGCGAGCAGTGGTGAGCTTCTAGGCATCTACCGTGACGCACTGAGAACGTATGGTATGTGGAGCTACCGCTCTTACCCACTAGAGTCTCGCTAGGCCCAAGCATTATTTGCGTTTGGGAAAGCACAGTTCGTGTTAAACCAAAGCTTCACTTGCTAGTACAATCGAGCACAGCTAGATGGTATGCTGTGCTCCTACTTAATTTAGTGTTTCAAAGGCAAAAAAATGAACCCGATTTTAGCAATGTTGAAAGAGAACAATATTAGCGACGAGCAGATCAGCGAGATATTCAAGACGTTGACCGAGAACCCTCTTGCAGCAATGGCGACAATCAGCCAACTTGGTTTACCACAAGATAAGCTTCAAATGCTGATGGGTCAGGTAATGCAAAACCCTGCGCTAATCAAAGAAGCAGTTGAAGAGCTTGGCCTAGATTTTTCTAAGGTTGAAGCAGCTAAAGAGCAACTTCAAAAATAAGTGAGTGTGATCTAGCGATTGAGCTCATGAGCGATAGCCGGTTTGGCTAACGGTTCTTGGCAGCGCTAACTAGACTCTAATAAAAAGCCGTTTGAGCATTGTGATTGATGCTTGAGCGGCTTTTTTGATCGCCATTAGAATGGGTTAGGGTACTAACAAATGCCAACCCGATGTGACTCACTTGTTCAAATCATGTACTTTCGTGTTTTAACTCGTTCTAAACCGATCTACTCAGGCGTTGATCATGAAATCTAGCTTAAGCATTCGATCTTACACCAAGCAATTTAATACCCATGCTCATGAGGACCATCATCAATTGGTATTGCCGATCCAAGGCAGTATTAATATCGAAATGGTAGGGTATGTCGGCAAAGTGGCCGTGGGCGAATGTGTGGTGATTCCGGTAACCACAGCGCATGCGTTTAAGGCGGATGAAGCAGCGCGGTTTATTGTCGCGGATATGGGGGAGTTGCCTCAGCACTTGTTAGAGCATGAGCTTTCGGTTTTCACGATAACGCCACCTTTAATGAGCTTCTTGCTGTTTGTTGAAAAGCAGCTGGAATATCAGGTCGATAGTGGCATTGAGTCATCAGTTTTGGATGTGTTTTCATTGCTGTTAGAGCAACAACAAGTGAGCAAGAGCATCGACCCAAGAATCCGTGCGGTACAAAGGCTGATAGCGGATAATTACGCCCAACCTCTCTCTATTCCACAACTTGCAGAAACGGCCTGTTTGAGTCCCACTCAATTCAAAAAACGCTTCAAAGAGTGCTTGGATATCAGTGCGCTTAAATACATCACTCGATATCGTATGGAGAAAGCTCAAGCCTTGTTAACTCATACCGATTTACCCGTTCAATTGATTGCTGAAAATGTGGGCTATAGTGATGTGTCTGCTTTCAGTCGTCGCTTCTCTCAGCACTTTGGGATGTCCCCAAGGACGTTTCTAGGCTCAATGAAAGACAGTCTTTCGAAACAACAATAGCGTCCTTTTAGCAAACTAAATTATATCAATCTTCACTATTATCTATTTCACAACTGAAAATTGGATAATAGATATGAATCTTGCCATCAATCGCGTTAACGAATTCCAAACGGGCACTTTGGCCATCTTGTTTGCTTCTATTTTATGGGGCACGACAGGCACCGCCGCAAGTTTTGCGCCTGATCTCAGCCCATTAGCGATTGGTGCTTTCTCTATGGGCGTCGGTGGTCTAATGCAAGCGGGCTTGGCGTATCGACAAATCCTATTCGCTTTCGACAAACTTTTGCAGAACAAGAAGCTGCTGACAGTGAGCGCTTTGGCTTTGGCGGTCTATCCATTAGCTTTCTATTCTTCAATGAAATTATCAGGCGTAGCGGTTGGTACCGTGGTTTCGATTGCAACCGCACCTTTCTTTTCGGCACTGTTAGAGTGTCTGATTAGCAAAAAGAATAATATCAACAAACGTTGGCTCACTAGCTTTGCGATTGGTGTGGTGGGTATTGGGCTATTGGTGTTTTCAGAATCTTCATCGACGAATGAATCTGGTGATGATCTCAAGCTGTTAGGTATTGCTTTAGGTCTGGTCGCTGGGTTGTGTTACGCCATTTATTCTTGGGCGACCAAAGCACTGATCGACAAAGGGATTAAGTCACAAGCGGCGATGGGCAGTATTTTTGGCCTTGGTGCGATGCTGTTGCTGCCAACGCTCTGGTTTACTGGTGATAACCTGTTTTCCTCACAGACCAACGTATTCGTAATCAGTTATCTGACGTTAATCCCACAATGCTTGGGCTATATCGCGTTCAGTTTTGGTTTACGCCACGTGACCGCGAGTAGCGCCAATCTGCTGACTCTGTTTGAACCAGTAGTTGCAGCGGTGCTTGCCGTCTGCGTTGTCGGTGAGCTGATTCCTTTTATAGGTTGGTTAGGTATGTTTCTGATTGTGCTGTGCTTGTTGATACAGTCGAAGCCATCTAAAGGAACGTTATAAGTAATTGTTTTGTTTTGCTTAATCGAATTTTTTCATGTGTAATTCTTATAATTGAATAAAATCAGTATCTCAGTTGTGAGAGTGCTGTTACTATCGCTATCAATAGTCGGGGGGCACATACCTTATTTGGTGTTTGCTGAGATCGTTAATCGAGACCCGTTGAACCTGATTCAGTTAACACTGGCGTAGGGAACTATAAGCACTCGATCTACGTCTGCACCCATGAAAGCTTTCATGAGCCTAATGCGACTTCTCCTTCGATCAGTGTTCGTTCTCCTACGTCTTGTAAGATAGTAGGAGCGACAATGACACACAGTTCTATTTCAAAAGATTTAACGCCAAAAGCCTCAACTCCAAAACCCTCAAAACAGCAGCACTCTGCTGAAGACACGATTCGCACGAATACTCCGATTGTTTTAACCATCGCGGGTTCTGACAGTGGTGGCGGTGCCGGTATCCAAGCTGATATTAAAGCCATGTCTGCGACCGGTAGTTTTGCTTGTTCTGTGATTACCGCTATCACTTCCCAGAACACTCAAGGCGTGTCAGCTATTTTTCCTATTCCACTCGACCATGTCGCTAGCCAGTTAGATGCGGTTTTTACTGATCTCAATATCGTGGCAGTGAAAGTCGGCATGTTGGCCGATTCGCAAATCATCAAAGTCGTTGCTGATAAAATCAAACAGTACCGACCTAAACACCTTGTGATTGACCCTGTAATGATCGCGACAAGTGGCGACCTGTTGTTAGAAAACTCGGCTATCACCACGCTGAAACAAGAGCTGATTCCGCTGGCAGACATCATTACTCCTAACTTGCCAGAAGGCGCTGCACTTACAGGCAAAGCTGTCCCTGAAAGCGAAGCAGAAATGCAGGGTATGATTGAAGACTTACGCGCACTAGGTGCGAAAGCTGTCCTACTAAAAGGCGGTCACTTAGAGAAAGATGAAAACAGTAACGATTTACTGATTCTGCCAACCACATCTGCTCTGATTAGCGCGAAGCGTTTTCCTACCAAAAACACCCATGGCACGGGTTGTACGCTTTCATCTGCTATTGCTTCTTTCTTGGCTCAAGGCAACACGCTTTCAGAGGCAGTTGACCTAGGCAAACAATACATTTCTCGCGCGATTGCTCATGCTGATGAGTTGCAAGTTGGTCAAGGTCATGGGCCTGTAAATCACTTCTTCGCTGGACACGGTAATGTCCGTTAATACGGTGGGCGTTCAACTCAGCAATGCCTCCTTACGTTATAACGACAGCGAGCACGCAACCTTATCGGGATTGTCGCTTAGCTTAAACGCAGGTAAGTGGGCGGTATTGTTGGGTAGAAGTGGCTGCGGGAAAACCACGGTATTGCGTTACCTGGCAGGCTTGTTGGATGACAAGGTGGAGTGGCAGGGCACATTGGCAACCTCTGATGAATTGCCTTTAACGGATCGCATCGCTTACATGGCGCAGCAGGATTTGTTACTGCCATGGCTGTCGGTTATCGACAATGTATGCCTGAGTCATCGCTTTCAAAATCCAGTTTCTGATAAAGCACTGCAAACCAATCAAGCACTAGAGTTGTTAGCTGCGGTTGGTTTGGCTGAGCACTCGTCTACTATGCCGGATCAGTTGTCTGGCGGTATGCGTCAGCGTGTCGCTTTGGCTCGCACCTTAATGCAAGACAAACCTGTTGTGCTGATGGACGAACCTTTCTCTGCGCTGGATGCGGTAACAAGACACAAGTTACAGACCTTAGCGTGTGAGCTGTTAAGAGATAAAACCGTTGTGTTGATTACTCATGATCCACAAGAAGCGGTGCGTTTGGCGGACAATTTGTATGTGTTGCAAGGCACACCGGCGAATGCACAGTCATTGTCTGTGCCTAATACCCTCACACCAAGAGTATTAGACGGTGAATGTGCTGAGTTGCAACAAGCGATCTTAGATCAGTTGGAGCGAGATTATGAATGATCTAACACGAAGCGAAGCTGTGGCTCGTTCAGCTAACGTACAGACTACCACTACACGTCCTCGTCAGATGAATCCCGTTATGCGTTTGCTGATCAGCAGTGCTGTGATTCTCGGTTTATGGCAAATGGTGGTCGTTATCTTCGAGATGCCGAGCTTCATTCTTCCCGCTCCGGCAGAAGTCTTTTTAAAGCTGATTGAACGTTACGATGTGTTACTCAAACACACTTGGGTGACTGCGCAAGAGATCTTACTTGGCTTGTTACTCGGTTTGTCGATGGGTCTATTTTTCGCCCTGCAGATGTTGATGTTCGAACCTCTGAAACGCTGGTTGTTACCTATCTTAATTGCTAGCCAAGCGATCCCTGTGTTTGCGATCGCGCCAGTGTTGATGCTGTGGCTTGGTTATGGCATCGCGTCAAAAGTGGTGATGGCGGCGATCATTATCTTCTTCCCTGTAACCACTTGTTGTTACGACGGCCTACGTAATACACCGACAGGTTACCTTGATCTTGCCAAGACGATGGGTGCATCGAAATGGCAATTGCTCCGTTATATCCAACTGCCTGCTGCGTTGCCAACTTTGGCGTCTGGCATTCGTGTCGCTGTGGTTATTGCTCCAATTGGCGCAGTCGTCGGCGAGTGGGTGGGTTCGAGTGAAGGGCTGGGTTACCTAATGCTGCAAGCCAACGCACGCATGATCATTGATGAGATGTTTGCTGCCTTATTCATCTTGGCGGTGCTGTCTATCTCGCTCTACTTCATCACAGACAAATTACTCAAAAAAGCTATCCCTTGGGAGAACCAGTGATGGTTAGCTCAATAACTCTTTGTTTAATATAGCTTCGCTCAAGGCTATTTATCTAAACAAAACTTCGTTAAAAATTAGCTCGATACACACAATAATAATATTCAAAAGGAAAGGTTAACTATGAAAAATACCAAATTGGTAGGTGCAGTGGTACTGCTTGCTTCGCTAGTTTCAGGTCATGCATTGGCGGATTCTGAACAAAAGAAACTGACATTGATGTTGGATTGGTTTGTGAACCCGAACCACGGCCCAATTGTGATTGCTCAAGAGCGTGGCTACTTTGCTGACCAAGGCTTAGAGGTTGAAATCCAAGAACCAGCTGACCCAAGCACGCCAGCAAAATTGGTTGCGGCAGGTAAAGTCGATTTAGCGGTAACTTACCAACCAAGTTTAACCATGGATGTAGCGGCAGGCTTGCCTCTCGTTCGTGCATCTACTCTTATCGCAACGCCACTGAATACGTTGATGGTTTTGGATAACGGCAAGAACGATTCGTTAGCGGATCTGAAAGGCAAAAAAATTGGTATTGCGATTGCGGGTAACGAAGAAGCGACCATCGGCACCATGCTAGCTCAAGAAAATGTTGCATTTACAGACGTGCAAACCATCAATGTCGGTTGGGCACTTTCATCGTCATTGGCGTCGGGCAAAGTAGATGCTATTTGGGGTGGCTTACGTAACTTCGAAACTAACCAGTTAGCACTTGAAGGTTTTAAAGCTAAGGCATTCTTCCCTGAAGAGCACGGTGTGCCCGCTTACGACGAGCTTATCTTTGTTGCGAACGCAAAGCAGCACGACGACGAAGCGATCAAAGCGTTCAACAAAGCACTTGAACAAGCAACCACTTACATTGTGAACCACCCACAAGAGTCATGGAGCGAGTTTGTCGCGTATTCACCAGATACGTTGAATAACGAGCTTAACCAACGCGCATGGAACGACACACTGACTCGTTTTGCACTTCGCCCTTCTGCAGTAGATATGAAGCGTTACGACGATTACGCGCAGTTCATGTTCGACAAAGGCATTATCAAATCACTACCAAAAGCCGCTGATTACGTACCGACTTTTGACTAAGGAATCTCATGAAATACCAAGACTTAATCCAAGCCTGTCAACAAGATTGGCAAGACTACACCGAACATGATTTTGTTAAAACGCTAGCAAACGGCACGCTCGCTCAGCCGTGTTTTCTACACTATTTGAAGCAAGATTTTCTGTTCCTGAAGCAGTATGCCCGCGCTTATGCGTTGGCGATTTACAAGGCAAAAACACTGGCTGATATGCGTCGTGCACTGCCAAGTGTTCATGCTCTGCTAGATTCTGAAATCTCTCACCACGTGACTTACTGTGGTCAGTGGGGTTTAACCGAGTCTGACTTGGAAAACGAGCCCGAAGGTTTCGGTACAGTTGCTTACACGCGCTACGTTCTAGATGCGGGTATGACAGGTGATCTTGTCGACTTATATGCGGCATTGGCTCCGTGTTCAATCGGTTATGCCGTGATTGGTAAAGCGCTGTTAGAAAGCAGTGATTCTGTTTTGGAAGGCAACCCATACGCAAGCTGGCTACAGCTTTACGGCGGAGAAGAGTTCCAGTCTGGCGTAGCTACGGGCGCGGAATACTTCAATCAACTGCTTGCTGAAATTGATATCAACAGCGAGCGCGGTCAGAACATCGTTCATATCTTTAAAACCGCAACGCGTATGGAAGTGGCTTTTTGGCAGCAAGGTCTGAATGCACTTAATGACTCAACCGCGGCTTAAAAGCGACTTTCACGAATAAGGATTAATCCATGCTAACTGAACAAATCATCCAATCGTTGCGCGCAGTACGAGAGCAAAAGCCACTGGTTGTGAACATCACGAACTATGTAGTGATGAACAATACGGCCAATGCGTTATTAGCGATTGGCGCTTCGCCTATTATGGCGCACTCGCAGCAAGAACTGGCTGAGATGATGTCTTTCTCTGGCGCGCTTGTGATCAACATCGGCACGCTCGACAGTGTTTGGACGCCAAGAATGTGTTTTGCTGTTGAGCAAGCGAACGCGAACAACAAGGTTGTGGTTCTTGACCCTGTGGGTTGTGGGGCAAGTACGTTGCGTACCGAGACTTCTCGTGAAATTGCACGCTTAGCCGATAAGTTGATCATTCGTGGTAACGCGTCTGAGATTATCGCGTTAGCGGGCGAACAAGCGCAGAGCAAAGGCGTTGATGCGCTGGATAGCAGTGATGCTGCATTAGGCGCAGCGCAATGCTTAGTCGCTGAATACGGTGCGAATGTGGTGATTTCTGGTGAGACTGATTACGTTGTCACTAAAGACAGTGTTGTTACGTTAAACAATGGACATCCAATGATGCCGTACGTGACCGGCATGGGTTGTACTCTGACAGCATTGACGGGCGCATTTGCTGCTGTTGGAGATGAAAGTGGTTTAGCGGCAGCGGTGGTATTAGGTGTGGTTGGTGAAATCGCAGCCGAGAACTCACGCGGCCCAGGTAGCTTGCAAATGAACTTACTTGATGAGCTGTATCAATTGGATGAAGAGACGTTGATCCAGCGTTTAAAGGTTCAGTAGATTCAATCTAGATCTGTATTCGTAGCTTATTAAAAAGCCCTCAAGACATATGTGTTGAGGGCTTTTCTATTGTTGCTTCAAAACCGTATTAACTCGTCGTCGTGTTAGCTATCTCGTTATATGAGCAATTGGCTTCGTTAGGTTCTAAATCGATTCACTTGGCTCTCTAAGTGATGAGCAACTTCGGTTAAGTCGCTCGCTGCGCCAGAAATGCTGCTTACAGACTCTTGGTTGCTCTGCGCGATGGTATTTGCACCTTGTGCGTTTTCACCCAGTGACTTGGTCAAGCAATCTTGTTCATCAACGGACACTGCAATTTGGCTGTTGGCCTGATTCAGATCTTGGATGTGTTGATTAATCACATGTAAGTTCTGAGAAGCTTGCTGTGCCTGAGTTGAAGCATCTGAAACCGTGCTGTGACTCTCTTTAATCGACTCTAACGCGTCTTTGGCACCACGCTGTAGCGATGTGATGAGTTCATCAATCTGGCTAGCAGAATCTTGGGTGCGTTTAGCGAGCGTTCTTACTTCATCCGCAACTACCGCAAATCCACGACCTTGTTCACCCGCACGAGCAGCTTCAATAGCGGCATTCAATGCCAATAGGTTGGTTTGCTCAGAAACGCCTTTAATCACTTCAAGAATGGCACCAATATTCATCGACTCTTTATGTAGGTCAGTCACTTTCTGGCTACTCACCTGCATGCTTTCATCGGCGCTGCCAATTTCATGCAGTGTCTTGTCTACTTCTTTAAGTCCCATCGCCACATTCTCGGTTGCTTGGTTTGCAACTTGAGACGCGTGGTTAGCACTTGCAGCAATTTCTGATGTGCTGGAAGCCAATTGATCAACGGCAGAAGAGATATTGATCATCTCATTGTTCAACTGTGTCGCGTTGGTGGAGCTGTTATTGGTCACTTGATTGAGTGACTCCGACATCTCACCAATACGCACACTAGAACGGTTCACTTGACCAACAATATCACGCAGCGACTCGATGGTGATCTCCATGTTGGTCAGCAGTTCACCGATCTCGTTCTTGCTCTCAATGTTCACTTCAACATTTAAGTTGCCTTGAGAAAGCTCATTGGTGATCTGTTTAACCTGTGCGATGCCCTTGGTAATAGAACGAGTCACCAACACAGCGCTCGTCATGCCAATCACCAAAGCCACACCCGTTAGCAAGAAGATGATTTGAACTGAACGTTGTTCACTGGCTTGCAGTTCTGGCGTTAATGCTTGTTTCTGTTGCTCTAGAATACTTTGAGCATCCGCTACCGCGATAGCCAAGCTGTCACCAATCGAGGCAAGCGTTGCAGTTCTTTGCGTGTTCTCAATCATCTGCTGATGAACTTGCTCAAAGCCTTTTGCATACGCTTCACGTTGGTTTGAGAAGTCTTCAATCAACTCACTTTGATAAGGGGAAGATTTAAGAGACTCAATGTCGCCTTCAATACCTGGCAACGCGTATTCAAAGATATCTTTACCCGCTTCATAGGTTTTTAGGTCGTTGTTGTTTGAGTAACTCAGTACAGTGATCTTGGCTGCGAGGAAGTTCTCCATCAACATACCCGCGTATAAGCTCGCGTTTGGATCGTTGTTGTTGTACGACTCATACAACAAGCTCTGAGCGGCTTTGAGGGCGTTGGTTTCTCGTTTGACCATCTCGACATTCACCAATTGGTCGATGAGCAGCTGGCTCTGTTTCATTGAGCCATAAGCCGTGTCAAATGCCGCCACGCTGTCTTGCACTAATTGCAGGCTAGCTAGGCTATCGGTTTTGGTGGTGGTTTGGATTAAGTTGTTCAGCAGTTCATCAATCGCGAGTTTACTGGATTGATAATTCGTTTCGTATTGCTCATCCAATGACTCTAAGTAACGTTCAGAGGCTAAACGCATCTGAAGAAAGTGCACTTGAATGTTGCCTGACAGTGTCGCTTTCTGGCTGAGCTCACTGTATTGACTAAAGCCGTTCGACAAGGTTTGGATACCTTTGTAACTCACAAGGCCTGAAATGACGAAAAAGAGTAAGCAGATGGCATAACCCAGCTTGATCTTAAACGCTATAGAAAGGTGGCGCATAACTATCCCTATATTTACCTGATTCCTTCATAGCGAAGTATTCCATAAAACAGCGTTCTGGGCAGGCTTAAGTGAATAGTTTGTGTAATAAGTAACGCTTTCGTTAAGAATTTCAGGATTTTTGGTATGCTTTCAACGAGTTGTATATTCAATGGTGCGCGCTTAATTGAGCTAATTTAGTATTAACTTCCATGCACATGATACGAATTGTCGGTAAAATGGTAGCAACTCAATTTAGACTCCGACTCCAAAGGCACGATATGAACCCTTATAAGCTCTACTTAGTAACGGATGACCAACAAGATTTAGAAACGCTTAAGTTTGTGGTTGAACAAGCAATCGCTGGTGGTGTCACTATGGTTCAAGTAAGAGAGAAGCATGGAGATGTGAGAGCTTTTATTGAACGAGCGCAGGCCGTAAAGTCGATTTTGGCTGGCTCTGGCGTACCGCTGATCATTAACGATCGGGTAGACGTTGCGTTGGCTGTGGATGCTGACGGCTTGCATTTAGGACAGTCAGATATGCCAGCTGAGTTAGCGCGTCAGTTGATTGGTCCAGATAAGATTCTTGGTCTTTCGATTGAAACTGAACAACAGCTTCAAGAAGCCGATAGTCTGCCTATTGATTACATTGGCCTCAGTGCACTTTTTGCCACACCGACCAAGACGAATCTTAAGAAACATTGGGGTTATGACGGCATTAAAATGGCGTTGGAGACAACGAAGTTACCGATTGTCGGTATTGGTGGAATTAACGAATCGAACATCCCGCAGTTAGTTGAGAGCGGTATTCATGGGTTAGCACTGGTATCTGCGATATGTCACGCTGAAGATCCCAAACAAGCGACGCGGGATCTGTTGGCTCTAATGGGGGGGTGAAGGGGTTATAGACTAGAAAACAAATGAGGTTAACCATTTGTTTTCTAGTTAAACAACAGGCTCATAAAAAGGCTAAATTGGCCTATTGATTGAGCTTTTAAGACAATTTATTTAATACACAGTTTGGTTTACTGAGCGCATAAAGCAACAGTACCGATGACCATAAGAACGATCGCGGCATACCAGCCGTATTGTGCGGTCTTATCAGCAACAAACACCTTAATGTAGTTAAGTTCTTCATGCGCCATTGCAATGAAGTCTGTGTAGTTAATCGATAACTCGCGGCTCGCTTCTTTCAAGTCTTGCTGAAGTTTGTTGAAAGCCTCATCGATGAAGCCTTTTGTTTCTGAAACAGACGGAGTAGCAACCAAAGTTAAGCTATTCCAAACTGCCATACGCGATTCATACTCGCTTTCACTGACACAATTAAGTACGCGTAAATCATACTCTCGTTTGTTACGCTCTTTGCCCATTTTCTCAGGGCAAATATTTCTTAAAACGTTCACGACAAATTTTCCAAAAGGTTCATTTAGATATAAAAAAGCACTCGAAGAGGGCTCATAAACTGGGTGCGAATCAATATTCAAAAGTGATCTATTTGAAGCTTTCACAAGTGGTTGCAGGGCAGGGGCACTTATGTGGGAGATTTGAAGTTGGGTCAGTGGTGTTAAAGAGCGATTTGGTTTTGTCGATATCAGTTTGATAAGACAAACCCTTTGGGATCGCATACTAGTTATGTCACTTTGGGATATCAACTAGGGTGTTTTATCCACACGACAAAGAAAATTACCGGCACGAAAAGCGGAAATGAGGTAGTGCTGGAGAAAACACCACCGTCATTGGCTTAGGATTCCGTTGCTGAAATAGGTGAACTCAAGGATTGGGGGGAGATTAGTTGGCTTGCCATTGATTGTTCTCTAGTGAGTGGCCTTTTAGTTTTTCAAGTAAACTTGTTAACACTGGCCCATTGATATGACTGCGAGACACTAAGCAACCCACTGGAGTAATCCAACCACCATGCTCGTGTGCCACTGGCAGTGCAACGAGATCGCCTTTCTGAATTGCTTCCATCACCATCATTTCAGGCACATTTGCCCACCCTACGTTTTGTTCAACGAGATCGATGATTGTTTTGTGGTTGTTGGCATACCAAAGCATGGAGCTAATGCCATAGGTGAACCACAATTCGCGCTGCTTCGAACTACGATGCACACATTGGCGGTAGCGCTTTAGGTCTGAGTCTTGAACGATGGGCATTTGGCTCAGCTCGTGTGTGGCAGAGCTAACCGTAAGAAAGCGTGCTTGGCCCAGTAAGAAGAAGTCTATATCCACTTTAAGTTCACCGTCCGCATAGATGATGCCAATCTGCGCTTTGCCGCGTCTGACTAAGTCTTCAACATCGAAGGTTGAGGTGGTAATAATATCGAAGTGCGTGATTGGGAACTGATCGGCTAGTGAGCTGATTATCTTAATGAAATTCTTATCTATGATGCTCTCATCAATGGCAATGATCAGTTCGTGTTCATCTTCCTGTGTCAGCGATTCTACTTTTTGGTCAAAGTACTTTTGTTGGTCGAGAATCGCCTTAGCGACAGGCAATAACGCTTTACCTGTGTTGGTCAAAACGGGGATGTTTTTCTCGCGGTTAAACAACTCTTGGTCGATGGCTATTTCGAGATTGGCGATCGATTGGCTGACACCAGACTGAGCGCGTTTCAGCTTGCGTGCTGCGGCAGAGAAAGAGCCACTTTCACACACAGTGACGAAGACTTTTAATTGCTCAAAACTGTACATGTTACCTCTCGCTCAATACCAAATGGGATGATAATGCTCAGGCTATCACTAATCGTGATGGCTGTTAACTTTCTCTTATTATTTCCGATGACATAATCCGAGCTAATCCAACACAGACTAGATTATTTAGAGGAATGTATGAGTACGTTAGAAAGAGTGTTTCACTCAGTGTTATTCGAAGTTTTGGCCGTAACACTTTCAATTATAGGCTTGGCGATATTTACCGATCATGATGTGAATGCCTTATCAGGAACCATGATAGTTGTCGCGACAATCGCTATGATTTGGAATTACTGTTTTAACCGCATTTTTGATCGCTACTTTACGGGTGAAAAATCTCAGCGTTCACTTAAGCTGAGAATATTCCATGTGGTTTTGTTTGAAGCAGGCTTGTTGATAGCGACGATCCCAGTGATGGCTTTCTTGCTTAATGTGGGGATTTGGCAGGCATTCTTAATGGATATCGGCGTGACCATTTTTATTACCATTTACGCGTTTGTGTTTAATCTGGTTTACGATCATGTGAGAGCCTTCTTGGTGAGAAGACGCGAGTTAGTTTTACTTTAGTGATTAGTGATTAGTGATTAGTGATTAGTGATTAGTGATTAGTGATTAGTGATTAACGTTGAGTGTTAGCTAGCGGCTCGCGAGAAAATACGGGATGTATCAAGGTTTCGGTCGAAATTACGCCTCCGTTAGTCGTGATAAAGTCTGCTATCTTGTAACGTAAGCTGAATTACTTTTCATGGATTGCTTTAGAGGAACGGATGCCAATGAGTCACCAATCACTTGCGATAGTGAGCAAAGAAGAAGTTGAACTCTTTCTTGGGTTATTCCAACACCTAGATGGTGATATCTATTCTTTGCTCCGCGATGCAAAAATCCCTAACGATATATTAACCAATCGTCAGCACTATCAATATCTTCCAGAAACCACGATCAAGAACGTACTGGATCTCATGGGTCGCTCTTCGTCCAAAGAAGAATTTGCCCTGTATATTTGGAATTTTTGTAAACAGGTTTATGTTCCAAGGTTTGTCGCTCAACTCTCCCAAGAAAGTTCATTGAAATCGGCTTTAGAGCAGTTTTGTGAGCAAATAAAGCTGCGATCCAGTGACGCCAATATGTATGTGACTCAATCGGGCGGAAAGTGGTGGTTTGTTCGTGAGAAGCAACACAACGACAGTGTTTGGGCTCATTTTTCAGAACTGTTTGCCGTGGTGTTCATTAATGAATTGCTACTGAAATTGACACAAGGGCAGTGGGCGCCAACCGAAGTGGGCATTCAAGGGGATGATATAGAAAGCTTTCAATGTTTACCGCAAATGGGGCCAGCTCAGCTTTTCAGTGGAAGGCCTGTGACGGCCTTTTGTATTCCGGAAGCAATGATGTTGTCGCCGATAGTTTTGGCGAGGCAAGCCCAGGCTCGTCCCAAAGCAGAGGATGACGCTAAAAGTAACTCGGCTTTTCCCAACACGTTTGTCCCATCATTTTGTTTGGCGATAAAACCTTACCTATCAATGGGTAAACTTCCAATAAGTTTAGCCTCTGACATTCTCAATATTCATGTTCGTACTATTCAAAGACGACTTGATAAGGAAGGTGTCACCTATAAAAAGCTCATTGAAGATATGGTGCTAGAGCAGACCTTAGAGTTGCTAAAGTACTCTGACCTTTCCATTACCAGTATCGGGTCTAAGATGGGGTATTCTGACTCATCTCACTTCACTCGCGCTTTCAAACGCCAAATGAACATGACACCTAGACAATACCGGAAGTCATACTGCTGAGCATCACACAATCTTCGTAGAATTCCCCTGTGTCATCAAATGGCAGTTTTTCAACCTTGAAGAGTGGCAACATCACTACTAAGTTATTGAATGTTGATGAGATGTTTTAGTGCTGTCGTTTACGCTTGTCGTAATTCCTAAAAACACCTTTGAAACCTCATGACACTCAATAGTAGTTATGGACTCGTTATGGGAAATGGATTCCACTCATTTACGGATAACAAGGTGTGAAAATGAAAAATGCAGGCTTAAAGCTTTCTATGGTAGCGCTTTCGTGCTCATTTGCTCTCTCGGCAAACGCGGCATCAACGCTTTTTACGAATGTTGATATTTTCAACGGTACAGAAAACAAGCGTTATGAAAATCATCATGTTCTCGTTGAAGACAATCTGATCAAACAGATCTCAGCAAGCCCTATTGAAGCTGGCGAGGCTGTCGTGATTGATGGTGAAGGCAAAACCTTGATGCCAGGCTTGATTGAAGGCCACGGGCACTTATTGCTGAACGGCGGAAACCTGAGCGATCATGAAAACAACCGTACGATTGAAGAGCTAGCGGCTCGTTCAACGGTTAACGCAAACGCAGCATTCCAATCGGGCTTTACTACTTGGCGTGATGCTGGTGGTTTGAATACAGGCCTGCGTAAAACGATCGATTCTGGGATGATAACGGGGCCACGTCTTTACACGTCGGGTGCCTTTATTGGCCCAACCGGATCTCACGCCGATTTTAGTAACCTAACCACGGCTAACCAACATTTCTTTGGTTCAACAACCAGTATGGCTCGCAATAGCGTGAGCTTTAATGCGGATGGTATTACTGAAATTAAAGCGGCGGCACGTCAGAACTTTAAGCAAGGTAACAGCCAGATAAAGATCATGTCATCGGGCGGCGTTGCATCATCTTTTGACCCGTGGCAGTTAAATGCGATGTCAGCGGAAGAAATTGAAGCCGCGGTTGAAGTCGCAGATGCTTATGGCTCTTATGTTATGTCACATGCCTATAGTAAAAAAGCGATTATGCGTAACCTCGACGCAGGAGTTAAAACCATTGAACATGGCTTTATGTTTGATGGCGATATTGCCGACAAAATGGAAGACAAAGGCGCGTATATCACCACCAATATGACAGCGTTCTCACCATATTTAACTCAGATAGAAGCGATCAACTCGAACCCAGCCTCTAAGCGTAAAGCAGAGTCTGCAACCAAAGCATTCAAAGACTACATCTCGAACGTAAACAAGTATCAGCCTAAATGGGGTTTCCACACCGACTGTGTTGGTGACATGGTTTCTTGTATTAAACAAACCGACCACACGATTTACCTTGCGGGTAAAGAGCTTGGTAACTTTTTCACCTTGAAAGGCATGACATCAGTAAATGGTGAAATCATGAAGTTATCTGGCGTGATGGACCCGTATCCAGACGGTAAATTAGGTGTGGTGGAAGAAGGTGCGTACGCCGATTTACTTATCGTAGAAGGTAACCCACTTGAAGACTTATCCGTGATTGGGGCAAACGAGAAGTGGTTTGACGCAGAGCCGCGCAACCCTGAAATCGATACCATCAAAGTCATCATGAAAGATGGCAAAGTCTACAAGAATACACTTTAACTTCGTTTAATTGATGGCCTGCTCCGGTAGGCCTCTTTCTTCAAGGTGCACATCATGCAAAAAACACTTTCTCTTGTCTTGTCAGTGTTATCACTTACTGCCGTCTCTCTACCCACTTATGCCGATAAGGCCGTTGCTCTTGAGTGGCAAGACCTTAATTCTGCTGCACAGGAAGTGACACTCGAAATGCCTGATCTGACCGATCAACAAATGCGCCTATTACAAGGTGTGATAGCGATGAGTGCATCAAAGGAAGAACAAGTGCAACAACAGGCTGTGGAATTCAAAGAAACGTTAAAAGAGCAAGGCATCAACGCAGATGAAGTGATTGCACTTCGTGATGAGTATATGCAAACCATGAAAGCGAGCGCTGAAGCGATCACCACTGAGTTTGATGGCAAGAAGGTTCGAGTACCCGGTTTTATTGTTCCTTTAGAGTTCTCTCAAGGAATGACAGCAACAGAATTCTTATTAGTTCCCGTGGCTGGAGCGTGTATCCACATGCCACCACCCCCAGCTAACCAGATTGTGCGTGTGTCTTTCCCTGAAGGCTTTCAGGTACAGAACGTTCAGTATCCTGTATGGGTTGAAGGCGATTTTAGCTCAAACAAAGTGACCGAAGAGGTTTATCTCGTTGATGGGAAAAGTAACCTCACCATGGGCTATGAAATGAAAGCTTCGATGATCGAAGACTATTACGAGAAAGAAAACTAATGGTTGTCATCAAATGACAATTTTCGATGTGAGCAATGAATAAAATAGAACTAACTTAAAAAGCATTGGTGACAAAGATGAATTCAAGATTATCTAAAGTAAGTATGGCAGTGATGGTAGCGGCAATCTCATTGAGTCCTGCGGTTTATAGTGCAAACTTTGAAGGTCCAGACTCTGTTGAAAATACCATTGCACAACAAAAAGATCAGCAGTTGAATTGGCGTGAAAAGCTTGCCGCGGATGGCTTTACATTTGGTGCGGATTACTTTGCTTTAGGCCTTACCTCTGGAGATGGCGTTGGTGGCGATAGCGTTGATGCCTCATCGGGTGTGGCACGGCTGTACGGTTCATGGCACCTACTAGGGAACGGCACGCAGAACTCAGGTAGCTTGGTATGGAAGGTCGAACATAGGCATGCCTATGGCAATACTTCACCAAAAGAGTTTGGCTTTATAGGCTCAGACCAAATTGGATATGTAGGCTTGATCGCTCCAGCTTTCAGTGATCAAGGTTTTCGAGTTACTGACTTAAATTGGAAGCAAAAAATCAACGATGGCAAAGGCACCATTATTGTTGGCTGGCAAGATGTGACGAACTATGCCGATGTTTACGCTTTAGCAAGCCCTTGGTCTGGTTTTACGAATTTAGCGTTCTCAACAGGTTCAGGTGCAATGGGCTTGCCGGATGATGGTGTGCTTGCCCTTTCTGCTGGTCATATGCTCGGCGAGAATTTTTATGTGGTCGGTGGTATCGCCGATGCAAATGGTCAGTCAGATGATATCTTTGATGGCTTTGACACCGCTTTTGGTAGCGATTCATCTTACTTTACAACCTTGGAGTTAGGTTGGACGGCTTCGCAAGAGCAGATCTATACCGATAATTTCCACGTGACCTTCTGGGATTTTGGCGACGATACTCGTCATAGTAATAGCCTAGCAACGGAAGGTGGTTCAGGGGTTAATTTTTCATGGAGTCAGTTTATGACTCCGCGAGTGATGCCGTTTGTTCGCGGTGGCTTCTCTGAAGGGGATGTTGCCCTTTACGATAAATCAATTTCCGTTGGTATGGGCTATTTTGGGTTAGGAAAACCAACCAATAACCTAGGTGTCGCGCTGAACTGGGCAGAAGTGAACGGTGATTCTTTTGAAGCTGATGCGAAAGCAATAAGTGGTGGTACAGAGCAGTGGACAGCTGAAATCTACTACAACATGCAGTTTGGTGATCACCTTCAAGTTACGCCTGATATTCAGTACATCAAAGATCCTGCGTTCTCTAGTGAAAGCAGCGCTTGGGTATTCGGTATTAGAGCGAGAGTGTTTATCTAATTTCGATAAACGTTATCTTGTTTAGACTTAAAGCTAAACGTAAAAAGTGAGCCCTTAGTGGCTCACTTTTTTGTTTCTCGTTCGATTAAACCTAATCTATTCGAGCGCTTAGGCTTTTTCGGTTTTCTGCGTGTCATCCAGTGCAAAGTAGATTTTAGAAACAATCACTTCGGCAACCAGAATGGTAAACACCACAGCAAAGAAGGCGATGACACCGTTCCAAGGCCCTGTGAAATCGACTTTGTCACCAAATAGAATATTGATAGCTTCTAGCATCACGAATTTTGAACCGACGAGAATCACGTAGCTCGACAGGCCTCTATAGATCTTAGGGGCAGTGCCGGGTTTCGACTTGAAGTAATCCGCGAGCTTATGTTCTAAGCCGATGGATAACTTGAGCAACAGCTGTAGCAAAATCGCGGCAGCAAATGAGATGGTGAAAGACTCGATATTGACGAAGTCCCAGTATTCATCAAAAAAATTGAGAACGGTTAAATCAACGAGGACGGCGAGTGTGTAACCGACAAAGAGCCGTTGGGGCGTATTAAATCCATATACTTTTTCTATATTGCTCACATAGACAGGATCTTAAGGGCTAAGCGGTTTATTTAGATAGAAAAAAGGCTTCATTT
>NZ_OSDX01000033.1:0-49432 GCF_900382755.1 Vibrio sp. Evd11 | reverse complement strand
GTGGTAATGGCGGTCGTGGTGGCTACCGTGGCAACCGTGACGGCGCACGTGATGGTAACTCAGCTGGCGGCCGTGATGGCGAACGTCGTTTCGACCGTAACCGTGGTGGCGATCACCGTGGTAACCACCGTGGCGAACGTGGCCATGGCAACGCAGCAGGCGGCAACCGTGGTCGTCGTCCAGAGCGCAGCGAAGGTTAATCAACCTTTAGTTTTAAGCTGAAGCTTACAAGCCAAGTGCTTATAGACGAATAGCTTAAACAGTGAATTTAAAAGCCGAGCATAATGCTCGGCTTTTTTGTGCCTGTTATTTTATTTTTCGCGCCTGTAGCACGTTTTAAGCCCAGGTTTAGCTAATGCCTCGTATCACATGGCAATCACACTCACATGCGCTTAAGGCTTTGTTTAGGATACTTAGTTAGGGGATACGGGAGTCGTTCGCTGTCTAGCAAAAGAAATGCACAGCTATAATGAAAAATGAATTTTGAAGTAAGAGCAGCTCAACCTTTCGAGCTGAATAAGTGATCTCTTTAAATTATGAGGCAAAGAGAAACGCCTTAATGTCTATTCGCGGGTATTGGTAACCAACCGCTCTATATCTAAGTGTCGTACTGTATTTTTTAAGTCGTAGCGTAGAACGCTAGCTTGTTTTGGGCTTTATGGGCTTAGTTTATGAATTGGATTTATGGATAAGATTTCAATACAAGATGACTTTGCTCTCAATGTAGTTTGTATGAACCTATCAGTTTCATAAGTGCATTTACTTCATCTAATTCAACTATTTTTTAATTTTCGTTCTCGAAAGAAATGAATTGATGACTAAGATCAACTTAATTGTGTTCATTTGGTGGTTTTTGCAAAACAAAAGTTGAAAGATTCAAAAATTATTGAATAATAGACTTAACTAAAATTGAAGCGCAAACTTCACTAAATTCGTACTGAAACAGGATCCATATCCAATGTCTAATTCGTTTGTTCTGGTTATTAACTCGGGTAGTTCTTCCCTTAAATTTGCTGTCATCGATTCTGTTTCTGGTGACGCAGTATTAAGTGGCTTAGGGGAGTGTTTTGGTCTTGAAGATGCTCGCATGAGCTGGAAGTATCAAGGTCAGAAAACAGAAATTGCTATTCAAGGTGAGGGTAACCACCACAAAATTGCCATTGGCAAGTTGGTAGGCTTGATGGAAGACCTAGGCTTTACGGCAGATATCGTAGCTATCGGTCACCGTATCGTTCATGGTGGCGAAAAGTTCACTCAGACTGTTCGTATTACTGAAGAAGTAACGAATGAAATTGAAAGCCTGTCTGATCTCGCTCCACTTCATAACCCAGCTGGTGCTATTGGTATCCGTGCTGCGATTGAAGCGTTCCCTTCTCTACCTCAGTTCGCTGTGTTTGATACTGCTTTCCACCAAACAATGCCACAACGTGCATTTACGGGTGCAATCGCAAAAGAGCTATACACAGACTTTGGCGTTCGTCGTTACGGTTTCCACGGTACTAGCCACTACTTCGTTAGCCGTGAAGCAGCGAAAATGGTCAACAAGCCAGTTGAAGAATCTAGCTTCATCTCTGTTCACCTAGGTAACGGCGCTTCAGTATGTGCTATCAAAGATGGTAACAGTGTTGATACCTCAATGGGCTTCACACCGCTTTCTGGCCTTATGATGGGCACACGTTGTGGTGACTTAGACCCAGGTATCATCGAGTACCTACTTAAGAAAGGTTGGTCACAAGAGCAAGTATTCAACTCTCTAAACAAGGAGTCTGGCTTCCTAGGCGTGTCTGGTCTTACGAGCGATGCTCGTGGCATTTTAGAAGCAATGGAAGAGGGCCACGAAGGCGCGAAACTGGCTTTCGAGGTGTTTACTTACCGTGTAGCGAAATACGTTGCTTCTTACCTAGCTACACTAGACTCTCTAGACGGCATCATCTTCACTGGTGGAATTGGTGAGAACTCACTACCAATTCGCCGTGAGATCCTAAGCAACCTTAAGATTCTTGGTTTTGTTGAAGATGTAGCTGGCAACGAAGCAGCTCGCTTTGGCGCTGAAGGCATCATCGCTAAGTCTGAAATGCTTGGTGCGGTAGCAATGGTTATTCCAACCAATGAAGAATTCGTTATCGTACAGCAATCAGTAGCTTTGCTAAACAGTACTAAATAGTTCTTATTAAATTGTAGATTAAGCCGCTGATTTTCAGCGGCTTTTTTTTATCTAAAAGAAAGTGAGGTAAGTGATATTTATAGAGTTAAAGGGTAGTTATCTCTTCTTAGTAGGTTTTCGTTTGCATGAATATTCACTTTTAAAATATTCAAAGATTCATGCCTTATAATATTCTATTTTATTATATATATGATTTTATTGGACTTTTTCTTAATTTTTTTACGATTTTCACTTGTTTGTTTATTGACGGTGCATGTGTTAATTGTTGAAATGTATTCAAATTGACGCAGAGCAATGTGAGGAATGAAATGGATAATATAAATCAACGTATACATAAATCAGCCAGACTAGCTTATATCTACTCACGAGTAAGTAAGTTAACCCAAGCTCAGCAGGGTGGTGGGATTGGTCGACAGATAGATCGAGGCATGAAGTTTGTTGAAGACTTGAACACAAAAGCTGGCCAACAAGAAAAATTTCATAGGTATGAAATTGCTAACGAAATGATAGTAGACAAAGGCTTGTCTGCATATTTGGGTCGAAACACATGTGAAAATGCAGGGTTAGGAGCATTTTTACAAGCTGCACGTGAGGGAAAAATCCCACCTCATTCGCTTTTAGTTGTTGAAGCTGTGGACAGAATTAGCCGTCTAGATCCTAGTCAGGCTCGTATGATTTTCCTCGAGTTAGCACGGTATAAAATCGATATTGCGATACAAAAATTCAATCTTGTTGTTTATCATGATGAAAAAACAGACATGGGAAGTGACTTACTGCTTACTGCTGCATTCCATCTAGCTCACATGGAAAGTCAGCAAAAATCAGATCGAATATGTGCGACTTTTGACAAAAAGAGAGAGCTGGAACGTCAAGGTGGTGTAAAACGAACTACTATTTGTCCCGCCTGGATGAAGATTTCTCCATGTAAAACAAAGTTTGAACTAATTCCTGAGAGTGTAGGTGTATTGAAACGTATTTTTAAGATGCGAATAGATCACGGCATGGGAGCAATATCTGTTGCTAAGAAACTCAATAGTGAGGGTGTTTCGAACTTCAATGGTCGGCCGTGGAGCACTAAACTAATTGAAAAGTACTGGAAAATGCCGCAATGCATTGGTGCTTTTCAGCCAAAGACTGATGATTATAAATCAGGAAAACGCAGAAAAGTCCCACTTGGCGATTTGATTTCAGATTACTATCCAGCGGCTATAAGCAAGACAGATTTTGCTATTGTCCAGGATAGTTTCTCAAAATATGAGAAAGGAGCTAAATCTCATAACTGTAAAAACTTGTATGCAGGACTACTAAAGTGTGCCACGTGCGGCGGAACATTGAGTTTTGCAAAGCCAAATAGAGGTCAGCCAAAACTACGTTGTAGAAACTATTTGGACAATAGAGGGTGTACTCAAGGTCGCAATGGTTCACTAAACTACCTTCCAGTCGAAAAACTGCTTGTTGATAGCCTTTCATCTATAGAGTACTCGCAGTTGCATCGGCGTACTAACTTAACAACTGACACGAATCAGCTATCAGATATAGAGCTTGAGCTGAATAATGAGCATATGAAAGTAGCTGAGTTAAAAAACGAGCTAGAAAATGTAAGTAGCTCTAGTGCGATATCGACTCTAGCTAGAGAGCTAGATAGGGCGTGTATTAGAGTAGAAAAGCTTAAGCAGCAGCAAGCTATGTTATTAAGAACACAATCAACCCCAGATCTAAGCATCTTTGAAGAAGCAGACTTTACTAAAATGGAAGAAAGGTGTCGGTATAATAATTTTATCAGCAGCTTTGTTGACTATGTTGTCGTGTCAGGTAGCGATTGTATTGTGTGCTTCAAAGGTGACCTAGGTTTCGTGCAGTTGTTATTAGGTAACTGCTCAGAGAGGCTTAGAGAGCGTGGTTATATGCTTGGTAAAGATGTAATCGAAGGTAAATTTAAAAATGATAAAATTCTTGATGACGACAAGGTGATTCAAATTGATCTTGGTAAGTATGTGGAGAAGCAAAATCAATTTTTCGCAAAGCTCACAGATTTACCGATCCCTAGCTCTAGTGATTACTTAATGAGCATCAAATTTGCTTTTAATATTCAGATCAAGCTAGGTTTGTGTCCAAGCTTGAAGAGCGTGACGACAAACATATTAAACAGCAATGATATTCAAAATAATCTATTGAAATAGGTCTCTCCTATTGTGATGAATAACGAAAAGCTTAGAGGATCATCTGTGAGTTTTTTTTACGTTAGTAGGGTATGTGTTATCGACGATATAACATCCAAATAGGAATACTTAAATTACGCGATTTCGATCTTCTGCAAGATTTATCAGTTAATTAAGGATTATTGAATTGGCGAGGCTAGCCTCGCCTAAACCAAAGGAGCAACACATGAAAATTGAACATATTGATGAGAACATAAGAGTAAGGTTGCTCAAGCTATTTGATGGTAACAGACAAATGGTAGAAGAATGGCTCACAACATCGAAAGTTGTCTTCAATAATGAAACACCGCTATATGTTCTAGACACACCGCAGGGATACCACAAAGTACTGGAAGTCATTAATAGAATTGAGCTTGGTGATTTATCTTAACTAATGTTATAGAAATTAGGGCAATTCAATGCAAGCACCAACCTTAGATAGCATAGAGTTCAACTTCAATGATTACGATCTAGGCTTAGAGCGTTACGTCAGAGGTATCTGGGAGCTACAGATACTAAGGCTTCATGTTCTTGATGAACAACTCGATTCTTCCGTAGTCGATGAAATCAATCGAATTAACGAGTCACTTGGTATTACGGTTATCAGTATTGATTTAGTTGAACTTACCGACTTATATGCTGAGTCTGAAGATCTTAAAGAAGCGATAGAGCAAAGTGAACACCCTAAATGGCTTTGGCTTCATGGCGTCGATGCTTTGAAAGATACTCATTTTGCAGGATGGTTACGGTCATTGTTGACCGTTCGCTCGGTAGAGAATGTGCGAGTTGTCTTTGTTGCACGGTCTCAAGAGGAGCTGAGGGTAGTGTTTAGAGACATAAAGACTCCATTATATCAATCGACAATTGCACTTGATGCTAGCTTTGAACAGTCTAAGCAATAAAATGCCCAGAGAGACACTCAGTTGGGGCGGTTATTAACCGAGTTCTATTTAATGATATCTTTAGCAATATAACTATTTGTGATGCAAGGCATATTTCTTTCATAAAAAGCATACTGGATTCTATAATGCCAAACCACGGCTAATTATTCCTTATTAAACAGTTATATAGTATGATAAACCTACTTTAACTAATGAATTTGAAGCATGCCAGACGCGCCTTCCTCAAGCCCTAACATCTATAAAACAATATTTTTTGTAAGCCTGATCACGTGCTTACTTTTTTGCATTGTGCTTTTAGCACTGCTTGTATGTTTGCCGTCACCATCATTGCTCTCTTATCTTGGGTATGCAGACTCTGTTGCACTTGCTAATGCCAACAATATCAACGACCCGTTCACATCTCACATTGTTGGTGAGCTAGTAAAAAACGGAACATTGATAAGCCTCAAGGATGTGTGGTCATTTCAAACGGGCTTTTATCAAACGATTATCACTTTCCTTATAGCCATTAACGGTTTGATTGCTGCAATATCAGTAATTTACATCAAAAGTACATCTGAAGAAAAAGCCGAAGAAATCACAAAAAAATATATGCATAGTGATACATTTAATCACGTACTTAACACAAAGGTTGAGAATGAAGCGGAATCACGCCTTCGAGTCGTGCAAAGCGATCTGAATGCTACTGCTGGTGATTTTGAGAGGTCATTAGGAACTGTGGATGAAGCTCTAGAACGATTACAACTTTTAGAAACAGAAAACCAAACCCTACGCCAACAAATAAAGGTCATTTCGGAACGTGTTGCTAAATTAGACACAGCCGAATCAGAAGGCAAAGAAACTCTACTTGTCAAAAAGGAACAATAGATGGCATTCGTTAGAAAATCTGGTAGAAAAACTCAGGCGACTACAGAATTTGAAGATTTGTCTACACCTGAACATCTAATAGCACTTGCTGAAGATAAAGGGTTGGAGACTGATCCTGTCAATGTATCTGAATTGGCCAGACATCTAGGGATTGCCGTTAGATATGAACCAATGCAAGATGAAGAATCAGGTTCACTTAAGAAAGAGAAAAAGTCAGGTAGTTGGGTAATGACCGTTAATTCACTACACCATCCGCATAGACAAAGATTTACGATAGCTCACGAAATTGCACACCGCATACGGCATGCCGCTAACAGTGACTGTTTCGAAGATACAACTTTTTTTAGAAATGGGGAAACAAACTGGATGGAAGCCGAGGCAAATGATTTTGCAGCGTCACTATTGATGCCTAAAGATGCTTTCAATAAATTCATAGCCAACGTATCGTCAAAGGTTGAAGATGTTGCTATGCACTTCCAAGTGTCTTCTCATGCTGTTCGAATTAGAGCCAAAGTTCTTGGTTATGATGGACATAATCTATGAGTGAATTTGTCTATTTCCCTATCATAAAGACTAGAGATGGCGAACTTCGCTGTTTTGAGCACATCAATGATGATGACTTTTCGAAGATTTTGCCAATTTACGAACTAACTAAATCGAGAAAAACGAAAAAAGCACCTGATGGCGATATCTATCGTCGTATGAAGCAAATTGCAGAAATTCAAAACAAGCGGCCATTTATACTTGACTTGAGTACAAATGAAAAATATATCAATCCTCAAATTGAGCAATTGTTATCAGAACACAATGGTTTTAAAGAGTGGCAGTATTTTCTTTTTGACCTTCATTGTGACTTGAACATCGTCCCTATGGTTCACTTGTATGAAGATGATGATGGCAGGTTCGAAGACGTTGAAGAGTTCGTAAGAAGTGCTTCTGCTAGGACTGACTTCCTTGCAGTTAGATTGCCATATGATTTAAGTGACGAAGAAGTTGAATATTACCTAACTCCTATAGCAAGTAACCTAAACGAAAGCTGTAAACTCTATGTAATCCTAGATGCTGAATTCGTACGAAAGAAAGACATTAATGATGTTGTTGATACTTTCATTGAAGCGTGCTCAGGTACGGAGTTATTTGCAGACAAAATAGAGGCCGTTGTGATGCTCTGCACTAGTTTCCCATCGAATGTTGCACAAACTGGTGGCGAAGATATTGCTGGTGAATTTAGGGTCTGGGAAGAAGATATCTATCAGGGTATCAGTGAAGAGTTCCCAATCAAATATGGGGACTACGTTTCAATTAACACCGAGCAAATTGAAATGAAAGGCGGCACTTTTGTACCTAGAGTTGATATTGCTTCTCTAGACGGAAAATCATTCACTTATAAAAGATACCGTCGAAACAATGGTGGATATGTAAGAGCCGCAAAGCATACCGTTAGAGACTCTGCATCATATAAGCCACTTGGTGTTTGGGCTGATGAAGAGATCCAAGCAGCAGCAAGCGATAATCCATCAGGTATCAGCCCTGCATTTTGGATATCGGTTCGCATGAACTATTATATTAAAAGTCGAATTTTACTTAGAGAATTAGATGATTCTCCGCTTCAGTAAAGATGGGGCTTTCTTCGTAATCGTATATATATCATCCGAAGTCAAATGCAAAGTGGTTTCTTGTTTCAACAATCTTGAGACCACTCCATATCTTTCATTAAACTCGTTTCTTGATAACAGTCTTAATGACTTCAATGAATTGTTTTTCGATACGTACTCACATAATTCATGCTTCGATCTTAAATTGCTTCCTTTCGATAGAGTACTCAACTTTTGAACACTTAGCGCACTGGATAACACCATTTTATCGTGTCTTTTGAAATGTTTTGATTGACGAATATGTGTAATACCATCACTTACGGCCAGTAGGATACCTACATCTCTTGAAATTGTTGCTCGTACTTCAGCCAAATTACTTGGTTCACACACGACAAAACAAAAATCAAAAAATTTTTTATAACTTTCAATTTGATAACTTAATCTAGATACAGTGTCACGAGCCCCTTTTATTTCAAAGGCAGTTAAATAGCCAGCATTCAACAATGCTAAATCCGCTCGTCTTTCGCCAAATTGAAATGAAAATTCAGAACCAGCTACAAAATTTTCATACTTTTCTAGAAAGTACCGTACTAACAATTTTTTAATTTCTAGTTCTGTCATTCGCTCAACTTTGGGCTGTATGTATATACAGCATTATCATGTATTAATTGCTTATCAGCAAGAAGATTAATGCTTCCTTAACTTGTATATCTTCCAAAGGCAACAAGGTACTTGTCTAAAGTCGTTTATGCAAATAATATCAATTGATACAGTTTCCAAATGGGCTTTGCTACATTTCTAATGGGTAAAGTCATTAAGTACGGTTTTCATGAAGAGCTCCTGGGATAAAAATTTGATTAATGCGAAATAGGGCTTAGTCTGCTCACCAAAACTTCCTCTCTTACCGTAATCATCTCATAAGTCCCATCCCGCCTACGATTAGCATTTCTTACAGCCAAAATATTCACAAGTTGAATATTTAAATCGTTATATTTCAGTTGCTTAAAGTCATGTTTAGGTGAAATTATTTTCAATTTTTTTTTGCCTCTTTTAGAAAGTCGATTATGAGAAAAAAGCCTGTGAAAACATCAAGATAGCCATTTGAATTATATTCCACTTTCGAATATTTATCCTTATTATACAATAACTTAAGTTAAGTCAATTTTGACAGGTCGTAAAAGGCGTGGTTAGATATATGAACATTCATTATCCATTGAAAAAACACAGAGAAATTGCTCCACAAGAAGAGCACCATTTTTGAAATGGCCAAAAACACTGGTCAGAAAAATGACAATAAAAACTAAAGTGCGCGGCACTAAAAAACTGCTAAAAATAAAAATACAAAAGAAACGCGTTCTCAAACGTAACCCTTCAATATCACTAGTTAAGCGTGACTACCCACTGAATTCTGTAGCTCAAAGTGTCTGCCACTTCATCCGTACGCGCACTGTGGCGGAAACCACTCTTCTTGCAAAGAAATCTCATGCCCGACACGTCATCAGGCATATAGGGGATATCGACATTTCTAAACTCACAAAACAACGGATTGAGGAGTTTAAAATGGAATTGTTAGAACCTGGCGTCAAAGGCAAAGATGAGACTGGTCAGGTCTGGCTACACCCTAAGCAGTTTTTCGATGATTTTTTAGGCTCAGATGGAGTCGAGCATCGAGGGCCGAGTCATACCTGTGCAAGCCTCCACTATAACAACGGTGTTGCGGTTGCATGGATTGCAAAACTTCTAGGGCATAGAAATGTCAGCATTGTTGAAAAGCACTATGCAAAGTTCAACACGAAGAGTTTAAAACGAGAGCAAATCAAAGCTGATAACAACATTAAGCAGCTTTTTACTCAGACTGATGAAAACAGCATCGTCGTAGAAAGAGAAAAACTAAAGCCCAAGCCAAAGTCTACCTCTACCCCGTCATTAGAAAGCTTGATGTCGCTGCTTAAGATGGCCAAAACAGACGAACAACGTGAAACCATCTTCGCTGTTATAGATATTGCTATCGCTGAAGGAGGGTATCAATAATGGTTCACTTATTACTGGCTTCCTTCCTGCCTTTCTTTTCCAGTAAGAAAGGAAGGTAAGTATGGATATGAACAAACTTGAAATCGAATTTTCTGCGCGGTTAACCGAGCGCGGTCTTTCTGTCGACAAAGGCACTCCTCTTCACAAATATGCGGCATATTTTCCACCGCATTCTGAGGGGGTTCCATCAAGTGCTAAGAATTTGCAAAATCTGGCTAAAGGCTCGTTTCCACGGTCAAGAGTCGCTTTTGAGCTGTTGATTGAGGCGCTCAAACCAGCGCCTGCCATTAGACAAAAAGCAACTTGGTTTAGTGATATCGAGCAGATGTTTGTAAAGCAGCTTCATGACCGTTTTGACTCCGTTTGGGATAGGTTTGATTTAGAAGTTCAGCAACTAGCTCAATCAAGAGCTAGCATTGCAGAAGCCAAAACAGACAAGCTGATGACTGAGTTATTTGAAATAGATAGCTACGTTGATGAGTTGCATTCAACCAATGCACAGCAGTTGGAAACGATATCAAATCTAAGCGCAGAAGTTGAGTTAGTACGACAGCATGAAGGAACGATTACTCAGTTAAATGAGCGTCTAGATGAAAAGGTAGCTCAACTCAAAGAGCTTACTAGCCAACTCGATAAGAACCATCTTCTTGCTCGTGACCTAGCAGCTAAAACAGCAGATACCAACCGTCTTGAGGCGCAAATACAAGCCCTAAAAGATTCAAACCAATCGATTCAAAATGCTTACGAAGTTGAGCTTAAAAAGAACGGCATGCTTGAAGGTCAGATCCAAGAGCTAAAGCCCCCTCTTCCCACAGAGAGCCAAGCCGCCATTGATATGGTTGATGGCATGAATCAACAGAGTAAACCCAGTAACGGCATTAAGCCTTTGCAGCCAAAATAAAAAGAGCAAGGTTACTCCAACCCCGTATGCCCATTTCTTCGAAATGACGGGGTGGAACTTGCCAAAGCGGCTGCTTTGGAATCGCTTGGGCTGCGCCCAAACCCCTAACTAACTTATGAGACCTATCTGAAATAGGCGAAATATCATGACTAAAAAAAACATAAAACAGCAAATACAGAATGCGTATTTGCAAGACCAAGACGTCAAAAATCTGTTTGAATTCGAAATAGATAAGCTAATTAAAAATAATAAAACGGTATCCAAGTCAGCGTTAAAACAACATCCTGATTTGACGCATTCCATGGTGGAATCTGTCTACCCTTACTATGCCACTTCAAAGAATGCTCGTATCGAATTGAACTGTAGCATCGTTGATAAAAAGACATGGCAACACAAAGCGAAACAAGCTGATAAGACAGTATCTCAGCTAGCGATTGAATCGCTTAATAAAGTACAGATTAGAATCCCGTTTACGCAAAAACTACAATCTGAATTGAATGCTGTGGCGCTTGAGCGAGTTAGGTTCAACTCTTTACTTAACCAGCTTGCAAGATGGTGCAACACGCACAAGAGCGGCATCGAAACCGTTCAAGTACTCGCTGAGCTTAACTACCTTCAAAAGCAGTTTGATGACCATGATTTGCGGATGATGCAAATATTTGCTCAACCTTATGACCACTATCTTTATCAGTATCCGACTGAAGATGGTTGGAGGGTCTACAAATGTCACTAATCGCCGTATTCTCACAAAGTGGTGTCGGTCAGTCTGATCCTAAAGCTGCCAGCAATTATCTGTATGGAGCGTACTGCTCATTGTCCGATGAACAAAAAGCAGAGTACTCTGATGGAACAAAGCTGATAAAGCTGGCACATGAAAGTGGAGATATTCAACTAGCATACGAGGCTAACCACACACGCTCACAAGTCCGAGGGATAAAACGAAACCCTCCACCAGAGTCAATCAACGGTAATCGAGTTGCGGTTGACTATGCGATTGCTAACAACCCTCACAAGCACAAGTATGTGAGCGGTGTCATCTCACATGCTTCAAATGATACTGCCAAGCTCATTGCCAATCCAAACATTGAAGCTGAGTGGAGAGAGCTGTTTGAAAACCTGTGTTTTGCTGGGCTTCCTAAAGATGAGCGGTTGATAGACTGGGTGCGACACACTCACCAGCCAATTATCGAAAACCACTATCTAATCCCTCGCATACATTTGCGTACAGGCAAGTCATTTAATCCTGCATATCCAGGTCATGAGCGTGATTTCAACTTGCTTAGGGATTATCTCAATTTGAAACACGACCTAGCTGACCCGAATGATCCACTGCGTAAACGCTTAACGCAGCCATCTAATAGGAATGATAAAACGTCACAAATCGTCAGGCAGCTAAACGCTATCGTTAATACATTTATTCAGCGAGAAAAAATCCGAAACCGAGGAGGTGTAGTCGCCCTACTTAATCGTGATGAAATCAAAAAATCATTTGGTATTAATAACGTTGAAACCTCACTCAACTTCGTTCGCATTCACATTGATGGTAGAGAGAAAGCGATACGTCTTAAGGGTTTTGCGTTCACAGAACAATTCACGTCATTAGCGACTATCAAACAAGGCGAACCGACGCTGTTAACCAAGCAAGAACGTTTAGATGAACTTGAAACAAAACTGACAGCAGCCATAGAAAAGCGTGCGGCGTTTAACTTAAAACGCTATGGCGAATCCCCGTCTCAGAAAAATGATGACAATACGATAGGAAAAGAAGCGAATAAAGCGTTTACACAACGAATGAATGATTCTTTCCCCATTCCATCAAGCAGCAACGACTTTCTTCCTCTACCAGCTATTGATGACAACCTGACAGGCTGGGACAAGCTCGTAGCTATAGAAAGTAGAAAGACTGCCGCTCATATCAATGCGATAGCGGCAATGTTGCAGCGAGCAAAAATACAGTCAGAAAAATTAACAAAAATATTAGACGAAATGAGAAGGAAGCCACGTTATGAATCACTTAGAAAGCCAGTTGAGCAATTGTTTACTCACAACGAACAAGCAGCAAGAAACATCATTGATGATGCTAAGAGCAGAGCTACAAGAACAATCCGCGCTATTCAAAGCGACTATCGAGCAACTCATGACGGAGTATCAGAACGAACGTCGAACACTTTTGAACAAGGTCGAGACAACCCACGACAAGATTATGGTCGAGTACAAAGCCTCAGTGAAAGAGTTGGTGAAGCTATCGAAACAATCAGAGAGTCAATCGACTTCAGCGAAAGCTGCAATGAAGCGGCTAGAGACTCGTCTCAGCGCATTGGAGAGCTTACAGCAGCAACAGAGCGCGACATTGGCCAATTTCAAAGAGGTTTTGCGGATATCGTGACCCAGCCTGCGCTTCTTGACCGACTCAAAGCGCGAGTAAAACGAAATGAGTTAGAGAAAAGCAAGCCGTCACCTCAAGGTAAATCAAACAAGAAGACCAAGCGTAGAACTCAGAACTACAACAAAACGAATGAAATATAATTAAAGTAAGGAAGAAATGATGAAGAACCGTCGTTCAGACCATTGATTTCCAATTGATTTGTATTACTGGGGCGTAAACGAGACTTTGTATCTCGGTTATGCCCTTTTCCTTTTTAGTTAGACTTATTAGTCATGTAATGCAGGTTAGTGGATGGGATACATTTCATCATAAGGCTGTCGTTCAAGTTAAGTCTAAAATAGACCACTACCAGTGGATGTTTATTCTAATCTAAATCCACTATTGCAATACCAATTACTATCTCTCAAGGCTTGATACATTGCAGTTTTCCACGAATTTTTATGTTGTCGCTCTGCCGCAAAAACTCTCTTGCTGAGTTCGTGTTGAACCCCAGTGATACCACTGAAGTCAAAATCATATTGCAGTTCATATTTCAGTGTACTTAGCTCGTTTGCAGCCTGAACAGAAAACCTTTTAGCTAAATCAAAGTCAGAAAAATGAGCTAGTACTCTTTGTTTATCTATAGGGTTCCAAGCGCTTGGAGGGGCTACAAAAAAGACAATTGTAACTGGTTCTGTTTCAATAACATTCGCATAAAGCCATTGTTCGTTAATGAAATGCCCGTGATCAAAGTACGGGTGCATGCATAGCTTCCCCGCATTGGATGCAGTATTAGCGCTCTTCCCTTTATTACAATCACTACACGATGGGACTAAATTAATAGGTAATATAGATATGAGTGGATATTTTGCCTTGGGTAAATAGTGATCCAATGTGTATACATGACCGAAGCCACAAAAAGGACAGATACCGAGAGGGGCTGCAAGCTTAAGTTCATCGTAGTATTTACGACTGGGCTTTGAACTGGGGACCATTTGAGCACTGTATAGATCTTTGAGTTCTTTCTTTGTAACATTAGCAACAACGTAATCTTCATTTCCGCCTACAAACGTTGGTATCGTGAACAGGGCTGTTGTTGGAGCTAAGCTCAAGTACTGGTGGCCAGCATTTAGTAAATCTGCGCTGACAGGTTCTAGTCGATCGCGTATTTCTTGTGATGATATGCTATTAATACAGGTGTTTACAACATCCGTATAGCGCATTAAAGGGAGGTTTAAAGCTCTCAAATCGCCCCCCCGTTCTCAGTGTTCGCACAAATAGCCCTTAAAATAGCTTTCCCTTCAAATCCTAATTGATGTTGATATTCAGACAGAATTTGGGCGTAGCTTTTCCCTTCACGGACACTATCTGCGAGCAAACTATAAAACCCAGATTTGTTTACTTCTAATCCAAAGATTTCTCTAGTTAAGACTCCAACATTCTCACCAAAAGTCTCGATTGTCGGCCTTTCTACACACCCAACTAAACGAGTCCTGCGAAGAATTGAAACACAAGTCTGAGGGACCTCTTGTAAGACTACGGGGGAGTGTGTTGCGATAATGGCTACTCCATTTCGATTTAGCAATAAATCTGATAATGCTCGTGTGAATGCAGAAAGAAGTGGCGGGTGTAAATGGCTTTCAGGTTCATCTATTAGAACTAGAGTTTTATCATCAACTGTTTCAACTAATTTAGTTAGAGTTAATAATACGATAGCATGCCCTGAGCTTAGTCTTGAAAAAACAGACTGTGCTATAGAGCCTAGGTGACTTCTATCTTCTGTGTTGTCTTGGTCGGCAATAGCAACTAAAGAACACAGATTCATGTCGGCAAAATTCGTGTCAGACTCTAGTTTGCGGACTGCATTAATCCATCTTTCACGTTTGCCGCTCAAAGCTAAGCATACTTTTAGACTGGCAATCAATTCATTACAAAGCTCTGGTGTGGACTTTAATCTGTCCTCATTATTGTATATAGGCTGGTTGATAGTCTTTAGCCCTATATAGTAATAGCAAGTACCTTGATTTGGATTGGTCTGTGGCGCAGGTGGAGTGAAAGGATCAAAAGCACTGAACGATACAGATACAACGCTACTGAAGTAGTTATCGTCAAGAGCTTGCTTGCCCATAAGTCCATTCTTTAAAAACAAGCCTGTTTCGGCAGGTTCTCCCCTATTAGGCAGAAGTGCATCGACCATATTGTTTAATAAAGTAGTTTTACCTACACCGTTACGCCCAATTAAAACGTGAATGTTCGTAGACGGTTTGACATTAGGGTCGACACTAAAATCAGCTTTAATACCTGAGTATTTAGCATTGGCTTTTTTCTCGTATGAAAATTCAAAATCTGTAAGAGGGCGTCCACCTGCAAGAATTCGAGGGAACTGATCTTTTATTACTGAAGACGATATTGATCTTAAGATAGATTTGTTGAATACGGAGTCATTACCCACTGATGTTTGTGAAATTACGTCTTGCTCCGCAATAGATAGGCAAGTAGGGTTTTCAACCACATCCTTTATGGCTAAGAGGAATTGATTTGCAAAGTCTTTCGAAAAGTCTTCGGCAACTTTTAGGTAGTAATCTGGTTCTTGGCCAAGCGAGAAGAAGCCTTCACTTAGGCTGCTAAATTGGTTTGGTAGTTGTGCAGAAGTCCAACCTTCATTTTGCCCCCGATATCCAATTTTTACTGTACCTAGGTCATGAAAAGTACCATTCTCATCGAAGACCTTGATAAAGAAAATGGTTTTAAATCCGAAATCGTCCCAATTGTCTTCTATTAGAAATACAGTATTTTGACCTTGTGAAGGTACAACTAAACTTCGTGGTAATTTTTGGAAAAGAAGAGCCATTCGATACCTTGGATAGTAAGTTGGAATGTTATCCATGTATCATATGTGGTTTTGAGGCTCTTAACTAGAAATAATGAAACAAGGTCAGAGGATACCAGGACTCGATAATACCATCTTCAAAGGCGAGGCTATACACCACATTAGAAACAAGTGATGTCTTGATATTCTGATATAAACGAGCTTAATAGAAAAGACTTGCTATGCGATCTAGTGATCCAATCGAGTTGATTGGATCTATTAGAATGATTCCTTTCAGGCTGCTATCAAAGAGCTAAAATTATTGATTCTCTAAGCTTTTAAACTTGTGGAATTTAATTTTTTCATTAGACAGAGTGATCGCTTTGGAACTTGCAGCAATCAATACAAAGACTAAACTCCAGATAAACGCGTAAGTTGACTGGTTGAGACCAACTGAACTGCAGACAAATTCAAATTGTTTTATAAATTTGAACATGTAAACACCTGCAATAACTTGCAAGAAACCAACAAAAGTATGGTTTATAGTTAAGATGGCATACCTCAATAGCTCTAACGTTGATTTCTCGACACACTTTTGCGCCATAGCCCCGCGTATTACAAGAGCATTCTGGAAGGTGTCATGAGTTAGCCTTCTTCGTATTTTTCGTTTAATCCATCGCTTACTTTGCATTAGGAATGAGATGGGATACAAAAGAAGAGGTGTGATGCCGAAGACTAAGCAAAATAGCACTGCTAACCTAAAGTCGACCACTTGAGATAGAAACACTTCAGATAGATTTGGTATAGGTGCTACCTGATGTTCCACTGATGTGAACCATGACTTCACACTTAACGTCCATCTCTCAATGGAACGGTTAGACAAAAAAAGAAATGGAAGAGCTGCAATCAAAAAACCATCAAGACTACACTTGGGTATATGAATGATGGCTTCTTTTAAGTGTGAGCAAATTCTTTTTACAAACATGAATGATTTACTTTAGCTTATTGGTTTATAGAGGGCGATACTAGGTGGTTTAACTCAAAAGCAAAGTGATTAACATGTAAAATTTTGTAAATTTACTTATTAGATTGAGTAAGTTATCAAACCTAGTGGAATAGTTATCGAACAAAAGCTCTATGGTTGCTAACGACTGTACTGATTTTGAGGTCAGTGTGTAGTGGTCAACTGATATTGGCCACGCTCTTAGAGTTTAACCAGAACAACTGTTCTGATTCATTGGGAGTCAAACCACCATTGTATTGGTGCGGGCGGAGTTGGCAATAATGTATCGAGTAATTTCTTGTTGTGCCTCTGCAAAGATCCGATAACCTACTGTAGGTATCCATTCCGTCTTCTAGCTTCTATAGAAGCGCTCCATTGATCAATTTCCTCGTCGAGATAAGCTTTGCTTGATCTGAAAGCGCCACAGTAATTGCCGATAACTTCGGCTTGTATAATGACTACCTTGAACGCTGTGGAACATGACGCCTTGTGGTTTACCACGAGACTCATAAGTCATGGCTAGAGCCTTACTCGTTAATTGACCATCGAGCGAAAATGACATCGCCCAACCAATCGTTTTTCTAGCAAACAGATCTATAACAACGGCTAAGTACATCCAACGATTACCTGTCCAAACATATGTAACATCACCAACCCAAACTTTGTTTGGCTCCGTAACAGCAAACTGGCGACCTAAGTGGTTTAGGATCTCAATATGTTCTTGTGATGCTCTACGATATCTGTGTTTTGGTACTTGGCAGCTCACTAGGCCAAGAGCTTTCATGAACTTCGTTGCTCTGTAACGACTCTGGTTAGTTCCCTGAGTCGTTATTATGTCAGCAATGGTTATAGCTCCCGCAGAGCCGTTGCTTTTATTAATATTTCATTATGCTCTTCAAGGCGAGCTAGCTTCTTCTTTAATTCTCGTATTTCAATTTGCTCAGGGGTCATTGGTGATGCTTTAGGTGTTTTCCCTTGACGTTCATCTTTGAGTTGGCAAACCCACTTATCCATCGTGGACTTCCCAACATTCATGGCTTGAGCAGCCTTTGTCACTGAGTAGTTTTGATCTAGGACTAGTTGTGCAGCTTCTATTTTGAATTCAGCGAACCACTACAGTTTATACCGACATAAGTGCTTAGGTTCATATTCTGAGAAGAGATTTATTTATTTAAAATAAAAATAGAAAAAAAAGACAAACTTTTTCTTTAACAAAAGAAAATAGAATAAACAGCAAGTTACACAAGCTTGAAATAAAAACGTAACTTGGTCTTTGAATAGGCAGCCTTTATGGTTCCATAAAGGCTGGTAAATGTCAAATGTTGCATTTTGGTGTAACTTCATAACATTGCAAGTATTTGTTTATGCGTGTAATTTTCAGGCCTTCGGCGCTATTGACAGATTTATTTGTTAATTTCATGTCGGTGTTTTTTATTAAGATTTTTTCTTTCAAAACGTCTTAATTAAAAAATAAAAAAACCAGTAAGTTTAGCAATTAACAGATTTGTAGAGTTTAAAAATGCAGCGATTACAGTTATGCACCCCTTTCATCATTGACAATCATCACCCTCAAACATTGAGTTCGAATATAGACGGTATTCGCCATATTCACTCAAGAAAGAAAGGCCAAAATCGTATGATCTTAGGAGATACCCGTATTGACAGTTACCTGATCGAATATTGGTCAGGCCAAACGGAACGCTTTATGACGTTGAGAGGAGTTCAATCATTATTGGGGTTAACAAAAAAAGATTCGGGGCAAACACTTCAGCGCTTGGTCAGAGGCAGTCTTAATCCTTATTTATCAGAGAAAACACTAGAGTTTTTTGCTAAGCCAATAAAACTCAATGTTGGGCCCAAAAACAAAGCATGGGTAATAACTACAACTCATATGAATGATGTTTTTAAGGCTCTGGTTCTTGCAAGTATGGATAATGCTCTTGATGCTTCATTATCTCAGCTAGCAAAAGCTGCATATAAATTCCAAAGCGCATTTGCACTATCTCGCTTAAATTTGTTGATCGATCGATATCATGGTGTAGAAACCGATATGGAACAAAATGAGTTAGAACTATGGCAAGAATTAGTGTTAGAAGAACCTAGACCATTGAGTCAAACGGTATCAAAGTTTCCCGAAAGTTTTTACCTACAACAACGTCGAATTTATGAAAAAGAGGAGCTTTCATTAAGCGTTTTCCGCCAGTTAAGTTTTTTAGGACATAACACGAATTCACTAGTGTGGAGGCAAATAGACCCTGAGCTATTAGCTCACATTGAACGCAAAAATCCTATTGGTGAAAGTGGCTACCGAAAACAAAAGTTCCGTCAGTTTATTAGTGTTTACGGAGAGTATCTGGTTCAAAAATTTATTGATAATGCAGTAATCGCATTGGAAGAGTCTTCCACAATGGAGGAGGCGAAAAAACTAGTTACGATCCTTAATAAACAACTAAAACTTACTTTTTCTAGAAATCGGATTGCGCATTAATGTTTGTATACAATCAATATTTTTGAATGGATAAAAACTTATTACCACTGATTGATTTCGGACTGAGCCATGGCATCGATATCTGAGATCTATTTACGGCGCTAATATTGGTGTTCACTGTGATCACTCTCTACCAGCTAGCTCGAAAATGGCCAAAACTATGTTAGGCATTTCAGGATACTGAAAAGTTTCAGGTAAACTCTGCTACTTCATAGATTTCGATTAACTACAAAGTAGTGTCTAGCTGAAGTCATTTACCATAGTCTAGTCTTGGTGGTGGAGATCAGTTTGATAGTCCTTCGTTACCGATTACTAATACTTCTTCACTGAGATGTTGCTCACAATTACTACAGTTAGCCTGTGTTTTCTAGGTTACGTAGTCAGCGAACTAATTATGCATGTCATACGAATGCCAATCCAACCAATGAAGAATTCGTGATTGCTCAACAGTCGGTTGAACTTCTGTAATAGAGTTAAAGCCTAAGCAAGACAAATATTAAAAAGCGAGCCCAAGTGGCTCGCTTTTTTGTGTCTAGTAAAGATGCGTCTGAACGCTTTAACAGGGGGCCAAATTAACTATGCCATTACATAGTCCACATGGCTATCGTCAAACGCTGTAAAACAGAGTGTTATAGTGTTCCGGCATCGGTAAAGTTATTTAACCTCTGAGCGGTAGTTTGGATCTGTCCAACATCGAGGTAACTCTTCACCTGACATAAACACCAGTTCGGACTTTTTAAACATCTCAGGGTCTTGCTGTTCCTCGCCAGCTTGAAACCGACCTTCGATGCTATCCTGAAACAAGTTGGTCAATTTGGTCATTTCAGTAACATCTACGAGGTCACCGCTCTTTTTCTCTTTTAGAAACATTTTGCTACCCTCAGTTTAATCGATCACCCCTAATTATAATTGCTATTTAGAAAATGAGAGTCTTTTAAAATCCGGCACTCCTTGACTAAGCAGGGCTCAGAGCTAGGCTTATGATCATCCACAACTCAATCGATGAACAAACTTATTCTCAACAAATAAATGGAGTCGCGATGTCATCTGCCCATATTGCAAACAATCTCAGTGAACTGATTGGCGATACCGATCTTGTTAGAATTAACAGTCTTTCAGAGATATCAGGTTGTGAGATTCTTATTAAGTGCGAACACCAGAACCCAGGTGGTTCGATTAAAGATAGAGCGGCACTTCAGCTTGTGATGGATGCAGTAGAAGCCGGTAAGCTTAAGCCGGGAATGACAATCGTTGAAGGTACCGCAGGAAATACGGGGATTGGCCTTGCTCTAGTGGCTAAATCTCTCGGTTATAAAATGTTGGTGGTGATGCCAAAAGGGCAGGCACAAGAGAAAGAGCGTATGGTCTCGCTTTATAACGCAGAGCTGTTATTGGTCGACCCTTGTCCTTTTGCAAATCCTGAACACTTTTACCACACGGCAAAGCGGATCGGTGTCGAAAATGAAAATTATTGGTGGGCAGATCAGTTCGAAAATCTCAGTAATTATCGAGCGCACTATTTAAATACTGGACCGGAAATATGGCAGCAAACTCAAGGGCATATTGATGCTCTAGTTTCAGTTGTGGGGACTGGTGGAACCATTGCCGGAAACTCACACTACCTATCTGAGCAGCAACCGAATCTCGAAACTTGGTTGGTTGACCCAAATGGGTCGGGCATTTATTCGTTTCTCCGTAATGGACAGTATCAATCCACAGGAAGCTCGTTCACGGAAGGCATAGGGATCATGCGAACGGTTGAAAATTTCAGGCAGGCAAAAATCAATCGTGCAATCACGCTGCCCGATCAGGATTTGGTTACGATATCCCGCCTTGTTGCGGAACATGACGGTATTCTTTTAGGAAGCAGCTCGTCGTTGAACGTAGCAGGAGCGCTATACGCTGCGGCTAGAATGGGGAAGGGGAAAACCATCGTTACATTTAGCTGTGACCTTGCTGAGCGCTCGTATTCGAAGCTGCACAACGAAACGTTTCTGAAAGAAAAAGAGATACAGCTTAATAAAGAAAACCTTTCTCAACTATGGTCTCGTTATCAAGAAGAAGATGGCAGCATGGTCGTCAACGTATAGTCGTTCTAAGTTAATACTAGCAAGTGGTTTGCCACTAATCCGTTAGAGCTAAGCATCCGGTTAGCTCTAAACATCCGTTATCGACAAATTCGGCACTATTGCTTGCTGTAAGGGTAGTGAATTACATTGTGGAATACAGCATTTCCTTCCCCAACATTTTTGTAGCCATGATTCTGGTTGGCATTGAAGCGAACGGCTTGCCCTGCTCGTAACGTTTGCCACTCACCATCAAACAGCACAGCCATCTCTCCCGAAATACATAAAATGTGCTCAGTGACGCCTGCGTTATGTGGTTCGGATTCATGGTGGTAATCGGGTGCTAGAGTGAGTTCGAATATTTCAAACCCTAGAGCTTCCTCAAAGGGAAACAACAAACTGACGAAGAAACCAATGTTGTATTCCTCATGCCTTAGTTCGTTTGCATCTCTGAATAAGCTCGTCAGTTCACTGTTTGAGCTAGCAGCGATAAAACTCGAAAGTGACACCTCGAACCCAGAAGCTATCTGCCAGAGCTTAGCGACTGTTGGGCTTGATTCTCCACGTTCAATTTGTCCTAGCATTGCTTTACTCACGCCTGTTGCTTTTGCCGTTTTGTCTAAGCTCCAGCCTTTCTCTTGTCGAAGGCGTTTCAAGTTAACGCCGACTTTAATTTCTGTTTGCATCTTTTCTCTACAAATTTTTTAAAAAAACCAGTTGTGCGTTATAGCGCACAGGTGCTAAGTTCAATCTATGGACGTTATAACGCACACAGGAACAAATTAACATGACTAAGCTAAAGTTTTCTCACGTCAGTACCGGCTTTATTGCTGTTTTCATCGGTTATGCGAGTGCTGCTGCGATCATTTTCCAAGCGGCAATGAGTGCAGGAGCAACTGAAGAGCAAGTCGCGTCATGGTTTTGGGCGTTGGGAATTGGCATGGGCGCCACTACGATATTGCTCTCGCTCTATTACAAGAGACCTGTGGTTACAGCTTGGTCGACCCCCGGAGCAGCGTTGTTAATTACTTCTTTGGAAGGGTTAACAATGAATCAGGCGGTTGCGGTGTTCTTTTTTAGCTCTTTGTTGATCACGCTGGTTGGCTTAGCGGGAATCTTTGAGAAGGTACTTAAACAGATCCCAACATCAATCGCATCTGCCATGCTGGCGGGGATTTTGTTGCAGTTTGGTTTGGGTTTATTTACGTCGTTAATGGAAGAAGTTCAGATAGTTGCGGTCATGCTTGCTGTTTTTATTTTGGCCAAAGCAAGGCTAGGAAACTTACTGATCCCAAGCATTTTCGTTATTGCTTTGGTGATGTGTGTCGGTTTTGGCAAACTTGATGTCAGTCAGGTCACAGTCGGTTTAACTGTACCGGTTTTCATTATGCCTGATTTTGAGTTCTTCTCGTTGGTTAGCGTCGGTATCCCACTGTTTATTGTGACTATGGCTTCGCAGAACTTGCCAGGTTTTGCTGTGCTTAAAGCGAACGGATACCAAGTTGATTCATCTAAGATCATCACCACCACTGGTGTGACCGGGCTATTATTCGCCCCGCTTGGAGGCTTTGCGTATAACCTTGCAGCAATTACAGGGGCGATCTGCATGGGTCCCAATGCCGATGATAATCCAAAAACACGTTATATGGCAGGGGTCTCGATGGGGGTATTTTACCTGTTAGCTGGTGTGATGGGGATGTCATTCGTGTCGTTGTTTAGCGCGGTTCCTTCAGCGGTTGTGATAGCTGTCGCGGGTTTAGCCGTGATGCCTACATTGATGAATTGTTTAGCCGTTTCGATGGCAGACAACCACTATCGAGAGCCCGCACTTTTTACTTTCCTATTCACGGCTTCTGGCACCAATTTACTAGGGATCGGCAGTGCATTTTGGGGTCTGTGCATCGGGTTATTTTGTTGCTGGTTACACAATTACAAGGCTAAGTCGCGTGGAGTAGACAAGACTTCGCAAACTTCGTCGTAATGAGATGATCTCCCAAGTGAGCGAAGCCTTTAATTTATCAGTCGTCATTATGGCGCTCTGTACTTGGTAAAAATATTCTGATCGAAACAGCCTTAGGTTGTGATTGAGATAGTATTTTGCTACAAAACGCGCATAATCTCGCTATATAACATTTAAAGAAGAAATTACTTATGACTAGCTTTCAATACTACTTTCACCAACTGCCTTGCTTCGACTGTAAAAAAACAACGGTAAGTACTGATCTTGGTTGGTTAACGCCTGCGATGAAAGAGGATGCTATCGCTCAACTGACAGCGACTCTTGCGCAAGGTGAGATTACACCTGATCTTTCAGCAAACGTGGTTTGTACTAAAGATGAAGCTCGTGAGTACCTACTACTAAACTTCTTCGGTTATTCAGAAGAAGAGCTAGCAAGCGATATCGAAGCGGATGATGAGAAAGAAGTCGCGGATGAAATCGCAGAGCTACTGGAAGAAGGCAAAGACACCATCACTTTCGAGCATGAAATCGCTCTCCAGTGCTGTGCAGATTGTGATGTTGTTGAAGACGAGTCAAACTAAGCTCTTGTATTAAGGGTATTAAACCAAGTACTTGTAATACAGTCAGTATGTTCATCATACCCATATGATGTTCAAATGATTAAAGGCGTTAGCGAATTGAAGTTCGCTAACGCCTTTTTTGTATCTCCACGTCTTATCTCTAAGCTGCATTAGATCCTATGATGTTTTATTTTCTAGAATACCTTGGTCACCCAATTGAGAAAGGATCGTTGCGGTTTTCTCTCTGAATAAGTCTCTTAATAAGCGAACGGTCGGTGTAATGGATTGACGGCTTGGACACACTAACCACAGCTCGGTAGGGGTCGGTTTAAATTCAGGCATAACTTTAATAACTTCACCTGAAAGCAGATGAGGTGACATGTCTAAACAAGACTTTATTGCGATACCTTTCCCTGCAATACACCAACGTCTCACAAGGTCAGCATCGTTCGATGCACGATTCCCTTTAAGCTTCACTTTATGATCTTGATTGCCATCGTGAAACACCCATTCGTCTTGCAACATGTCATGGAGTTGGTAAAGCAAACCGTTGTGCTGAGCTAAGTCACTAGGCTGTTTTGGTGTTCCCATTTCAGCCAAATATTCAGGAGCAGCACACAATACCCTCGGCACATCGCATATCTTAAAACCATACATGTTGGCGTCAGTCGGGGAACCGTAACGCAGCGCCATATCGACGGAATCTCGGTAGAAGTCGATATTGCTATCGCTGATGCTAGTGCGAAGCGTCGCCTTTGGGTATTCAAGCAAGAACTCATCAAGCCAAGGTATGATTAGGTTACGCCCTAGATCCGATGAAAGCGCAATACGAATTTCACCGTCAAGAATACCGAGCTCTTCGCGCATGTTGAGTTTCGCTTGCTCCAGCATTTTCAACGCTTGTTCACATTCAGGCAGATAACGCTCACCCGCGGTAGACAATCTAAGGTGGCGCGTGGTCCTGACAAACAATTCAGCACCTAACGAGGCTTCAACACGTTTAACGGCAGCACTGGCAGTGGCCGTTCGCATGTCTAGGTTGGTGGCTGCTGCAGTAATACTGCGAAATTCTGCCACTTTCAAAATGACCTGTAAGTCTTCAAGAAGCATGTTATCTACCTGTATTGAATTATGTTCTAAGCATGGAGTCGGAATGTTTCCCAATCACACTCTGCAAATGGATTATCCCTACTTATCGCTTCTAAGTTAGCTTCAAACACTTAATTGTCAAAATTAATTTGATAATTATTCAAATGTGAGGCTGTTTTTCATTAGTAATTTTCTCACTATCATTTTCCTATATCGACAACGTAGCGCAGTACGCGCTGTATGGACGAAGCCTACGATCTAGGGGAAGTAAGATGACTAAGAAAATCACAATGGGTGTAACGGATTTGTCGTTCCATCGTACGACCGCATCACTGGTTACCAATGTATTACAAGCCATGGGGTTTGAGGTAGAGCGTATTTTCTCTCCACATCAAGAGAACTTTGAAAAGCTGAAAGTAGGCCAAGTGGATATGCTTTCTTCTGCGTGGTTGCCATCTAGTCACAGTATCTACAAAGCGGGCGTTGAAGACGTTGAGCCGCTTATCGAGCTTGGGCTCCATTATGAACCTTACGCGTTGTGGGGCGCACCGGACTATGTGCCTGAAGAGACGGTTTCTGAAGTCTCTGATTTATTAAAAGCCGAAGTGACCGAGAAAATGAACTTGACCATCCAAGGTATTAACCCCGGCGCTGGTATCACACGTTTCTCTATCCAGATGATGAAAGACTATGGCCTGAGCGATGTCGGCTACGAATTCTTCTCTGGAAGTGAAGCGGATTGTTTTGATGCATTTGAAAGTGCGGTCGCAAACAAAGAGTGGGTCATCGTGCCCCTATGGAAACCGCAGTTTCTGCATTATCGCTACGATATTCGCGAACTCAAAGAGCCTAAAGGCTTGCTCGGAATTGTTGATAGAGCAGTACTGCTTTTAAGAGATGACAAGAAACTCTTGTTCAGTGAAGAACAGATTCAGAAGTTGGATTCACTGCGTTTCTCGAACGATATTATTGCAGAACTGGATTACAAAGTTTGCCGTGAAGGTAAATCACAAGATCAAGTCACACATGATTGGTTGATTGAGCATGGCCTGATTTAACCTCTAAGTCGTTGGCAATGCAGTTAGATGTCTGCATTACCCAGATAGCGGCAATACTATTATCAAAAATTATTTGAGAATCATTCAAATATTAGGCGGTTTATCTCGGGTGGGAATTAACTAAGATTAACTCGTCTAATTCAAGGAGAAAGCACCATGTCACTACCATTAAAAATGAAAGCGATCGGATTTACTCAATCACTTGCGATTACAGAACAAGACAGTTTGTTTGAGTTTGAAACGAGTCTGCCAGAACTAAAAAATAATGACTTGCTGGTAAAAGTGAGCGCGACTTCTATCAACCCTGCTGACGCAAAAATTCGTATTCGTAATGCCAAAGACAAAACTCTTGAGCAGCCAAAAGTGCTAGGCTATGACGCAGTCGGTGAAGTTGTTGGCAAAGGTGCTGACGTTGAAGGCTTCGAAGTCTGTGACCGTGTGTACTATGCGGGTGACGTAACACGTATGGGTGCTAACGCAGAATTCCAAGCTGTGGACTACCGTATTACCGCTAAAGCGCCGAAGAGCCTTTCTGATGAAGCTGCAGCCGTTATGCCACTAGCAACGCTTACGGCTTGGGAAGCATTGTTTGACCGCTTACGTGTTCGTCCTGAAGAGAAAAAGTCTATCCTGATCATTGGTGGAGCAGGCGGTGTTGGTTCAATTACAATTCAACTGGCTAAGCAGCTGACCAACTTAAATGTTATCGCAACAGCTTCAAGACCTGAAACTGAACAGTGGGTAAGGGATATGGGGGCGGACTATGTGGTGAACCACCGTAACCTTGTCGAGTCAGTACGAGAGCAAGGCATTCAACATGTCGACTACATCTTCAATGTTGCTGATACAAAAGGGCACTGGGATGCGATGATTGAGTTGATCGCACCGCAAGGCATGATCAGTTCGATTGTAGAATTCGATGGCGGAATTGACTTATCAGCACTGCAAGGCAAATCAGCAGGCTTTGTTTGGGAGCTGATGTTTACACGTTCGTTGTTTAACACCGAAGATATCCAGAAGCAGCAAGACATCCTATTCCAGGCCGCGAATCTGATTGATGCGTGCCGTATTAAAACGACGCTTACCGCGACCCTAAATGGCTTTAGTGTGGATACAATCAAAGATGCACACCAACGTATTGAAAGCAGTGCCTCGATTGGTAAAACAGCTATCAAATACTAATTGCTGATGTTTTAATCCGCCGTTGTTTGAATTGTTGACGGTTTAAATAGAAGAAGCCCCTGATATCTTATTGCTAGTCAAAAGGTATCGGGGGCTTTTGTTTGTTTTCAGTTTAGTCAGTTTAGTTAGCTTCTGGTGACCTGATAGGTTGCGATGTTTTGAAGTGAAGCTGTATTAGGTCTAGCTCAAAAAGCGAGGGCTGTTTGTCCGCAATCAAAAAGCCGATTTGTTTGATGTCTCGTGACTTAAGTTCCGGCGCATCGCTCAGTAGCCGACCTCTGAACACCGCTTGAAAATCATTAAAGTGGAACACCTTGTTAAGCTGCTCTCCCTTTGTGGTATCGAAATCGTGTTTGTATTGAACTCGATTGCCGTCCTTCGATGTTGTGAGTCTCAGTTGATAGCTGCGACCATCACCAATGAAGACTAGCTCTGCGCTATCTATTTCATGGGCAGGTGATTCAATGGAGCGCTTTACAGAACTGAAACCCCCATTGTTTTCTAACGATAGCTCGCCCCTAAATCGACTCATATTATCAAGATAAATGAGCCCGCCCGTTGAGATGCCACCCATTACATCGTCGTTGGTTACTGTCCAGTTTTGATGCTCACTAGCTTGTGTAAAGTCGATCATGTTTGTCCCTATTGCTTCAGCCTTAAGACTTAACGAATGTAGGCTGAGTAGAAGGAGTAAAGGTGTGGTTAACCTAAGGGGTAACAGCGTTTTACATTTGGTTCCGTTCATGATTTTCTCCACTGCTTCTCCATAGCGATGCGTTATTTACTCGCTAGTTATGGGTAGTTTACGGTGAAGGTTCAGTTTCAAGCATAGCTAAACAATGCTTGATGAAGTCTTCATAGTTCGATGTTTTGTCGTATTCGATCTTCAATGAGCCATGGAACATTAGTGTCACCGTAACGTCTCTGTAGCTTAACCAACAGGTATAACCGTCGTAATCGTGCCACGCTACCATCTCGCCCAATTGATATTTGCTGTCCAATTGCTCGCCAGATGATCGAATGCAATCGAACACTCTGAGAAATTCAATAATGGTGATTCTGTTGTCCATGTACCACTCCCGTTGCGCAGTCGATGAAATATGCTAAGTGCTTGTATTTGAATTAACTACGGTTTGGTTCTGCATTACGATCACTGTGGGGAGTCGGTTGCTCAATCACTGCAGCTGTTTTGCAAAAGGGCTAAGTTAAACAGAAGAAAGGCGTTAGTAGACTTGAGTTTACTAACGCCTTTTTATTTGGTGTCTTTTTATTGAGTGCCTTTTATATTTAGTGTCTTTAGCTGGCTCTATGGAGTTTCAACTCAAACTATCAGTTAGAAATCATCGAGCACAGCGGGACGCTTAGAAATAATGAAACACTGGAGGTTCATGCATTAAGAAGTTTTGATGCGAGATGTTCCAAGCATAAGCGCCTGCTAGAGTGAACACCATATAGTCACCGATATCGACTTGCTCGATATGTTGATTTCGTGCCAGAACATCTTTTGGCGTACAAAGCTGTCCAACCAACGTGGCTGTGGCATGGTTTATCGGATGTGAAATCGTGGGTTGCTGATTACTTTTCACGATTGCAAAAGGGTGGTCATGGCTTTGCGCTGCCGGAGTACGGAAATGATGCGTGCCACCACGGGCAATCACAAAATGCTCGCCAAGATTTTGTTTAATATCCAAGACCTCCATTACGTAATAGCCACAAGGTGCAGAGATGTAGCGGCCACATTCAAAACGCAGCTTCCAATCTTGTAAATGTTCCTTGGAAATCAGGAACTCCAATTTGTCGCAGAACTCCATCCAAGGAAAATGTTGTTTAGGGTTTTGGTAATTGATCCCCATACCTCCACCGAGGTTGATGATCAACTCATCGAGTGAGAACGTTTTTTTCCACTCTTTGACCACTTGGAAATAGCGTTGCATCAAGGCGAGGTGGCGATCAACGTCGAGTTGATGTGACATCAAATGGAAGTGAAAGCCTTTCAGCTTTATTAAGGGGAAATCGCGTAGGTACATCAAGGCATTACTTAACTCACTCTTATCTAGGCCAAACGGGGTTGGCTTTCCGCCCATGGCTAACTTGCTAAGTGTGATGTCACCAATGTCAATGTTCATACGCAAGAAGATCGAAGCAGGTCGATTCAACCTCTGAGTTAAAGCACCAATGCGTTGTAACTCAGTGAGGCTTTCGACATGAATCGCATCAACATCGAGTATAATCGCTTGCTCTAACTCACAGGGCATTTTCCCTGGGCCACCAAAGATCAGTGGTTTGTCGAGTTGTTGCTGGTGGAGGTGTGTAAGCTCTCCGCCTGATGCCGCTTCAAAACCATCAACATAAGGGGCTAAAGTGCGTAATATCGGCTCTGAAGGATTCGCTTTCGCCGCGTAAAATAGCTCTACGTTTTTAGGCAATACATGGCGCATCTGTTTAATGTGCTGCTCCAATGCATCGAGATCATAAAGATAAGCACATAATGGTTGCGTTTGTTGCTTGGCCAATTGCTGGATTTCTTGATGGATAGAGGCTGAAAGTTGAGGAGAATTAAGCATGGTGAACTCCTTTTGAATGAGTTGGCCACGGTGCTGCAACTTGGGTGTAACCGGACTCTTTATCGGCATTTTGCATCAAACGTGTTGTGAAGTTATTTTTGCTTGGGAAATGACCATCGTTAAGCAATGCCATTAGTTCGGGTTGCTGGCCATTGATAGACTGCCAGCGGACGATAGCGTCTTTTAAAGTTCCCCATAACGTATTCTCAAGTGCCGAGTTACCCTCAGCGATAAAGAAAATGGCCTCGCTGATATTGTTAATGAAGGTGCAATAGCCAATACGGTTCCAACCTTGCTCTCGGCTGTAGTACACCGATTGACGAGCACGCTCTGAAAGTTGCTGAAGTGTGTCTGATGGCCAAAACTCGCGTAGTAGTTTGGTACCTTCTAAGTCTCGAATCCATACACAGCATGGCATGCCTTTTTCAAATCCAATCAACGTATTTTGTAAATGAGGTTCAAACGCAACCCCATGTTTGAAGTAGTAGTTAAAGACGCCCGGAATCAAACAATGCAGATAGCGCTCAAACCACAGCGTGGCGACATTTTCATATTGGGAATGTGTTGTTTGCGCTTTTTGTTTGAGTTGAGTGGCGATGCAACTGTTCCCGTCTGTATCGTAAGCAAAGAGGGCACCCGCTAACGTTGGTTGCAAAATATCGGTTTCGCTTAAGGTGAAATTCTCTCGATACAAAATACCAAACGACTCTCGAGCCTTAATAACATCAACATGTTCTTGTTCAGCCATAGATTCTAGATTCAATGTGGTTGCGTAAGGTTCAGTCATTACCTTGAATACAGGATTACGTAACTGTTCACTCTCTTTGATGGGATGCAGAATCGAGGTTAATTGAATGGCACTATCGAGCTCATACCATGCGTTTTTACGTACGCAGTTAGTTAAACGTACATTGATAGAGAACTTAGCAAACCAATCCATATCTGGGTGGTACAGAGTGCGCACGGATGAGGTGGGTAAGAGTTTTTCACCACCTAATCCAAGCGGGATGATTTTGCCTTGTTCAATGGCCGTTTTGACCACTGGGTTTTGCAAAAGTGTGTAACTTTCCCAAGGGTGGCAAGGGTAAAGCATGGTACCTGCTGAATTGTTTTCATCAGGTGCAAGTTGTTCAAGCATGGTCGTTGGTGAGGTTCGGTCATCTGAACTCAAGACGTCGAGCAACACGGTGTCGACCTTAAACCAATACAGGGGAACCTTAGCGCCAACCTCAGGGGAGCACGCGAGCAGATCATCGATACTGACACCTGATCGACTCTTTGGCGTTGGATGAAAAGTATGTCCCCAAAGTAACGATTGCTCTGATGCGATAAACGCATTGTGATGCTGAGGTGAGTTGTCTGAGTTTAGGAACTGCTCGGTAATCAACAAACTGTTTTCCATTTGCTCAACCAACTCGTGATTGAATGGAATCGTCAGCACTTGATTTAGGTAACTGAGTAGAAGCGTCAGGGTTTGAGTTGCGTCCAATTTGCACCAAGCTGCACCGGGCATTTTAGCCCAAGGTGTATCACTGAGCTTCACTTTCCCCAGTTTACTGGTGTACTCAACGGGTAAAACCATCAGACCATTTTTCTGAGGTTGATCTTGGTGAGGTAGGTGAATGGCCACGCGTTGGTGAGCGTTGTAGTTTCTTTTCAAAGTTTGAGGAAGAGAGGCAGAACTGTAGCGCCAATTAACCTGTTTCTTTGGTATCGCGTATTCACGTAGGTAACAGTTCACCACGCCCATGATGGTATTGAGTTGGGCTTTTTCTCGGTTTAGCAGTACTTTTTTACGATTTTGAAGAACTTGGTCTTCATCGGAATATTCACTTGGAGATAATTGAGTCTGTAACATGTTGATGTCCAAATTTTGAATGGATGATCAGCGCGATAGCCGCAATGCCACTGACCAACATAGAAAGTATGAAAGGAACCTCAAGCCAGCCCAGGCTTGATATGAAAGACGCGCTCAACCCAGCCGCAACGCCACCCCATTTCGACATGGCATCAAAGCGCGAAAATACTTTGCCGCTTTGTCGTCGATCAATTTGGTTTGCCAACACTTGATGCAAGCCGTGATAACAGCAAACCATGCCAAGTCCGAAAACAATACGAGCAATAATCAACACTTCTTGATAAGGAGTGAGATGCATTGCTGCACTGAGTGAAAGCAAACCAAAGCCTAGCCATAAAGTACGCTGCGTTTGATTGCGTTCAAGCTGGTGGCGATCAACCCATTCTGAGAACAGATGAACTTTTCCTGCAAAGATCAGATAAATACCATGTGGGAGGGCATATAAAAAACCAATCCACGCTTGGCTTGTCACGCCATATTGCTGCACATAAGGCGAGAAATAGGGGAACGTGACGACCATGGCGAAAGCAAAGCTGAACTGCGCGCCAAACACCCAATAAAGCGTATTTAACGAATTGGTTTGGCTGCTTTGAGCTTTATTCGACGACTGATTTTTTACAATCCCCTTCGATTTCGCTAAGTCATCGATGGGTAATGTTAAGGTGATCAATAGCGCAAATAGCGGCAAAGCGGACAGCCACAGATACGCGTTCAGCGGGTTTGTTTCTGATAAGCTCCAGCCAAGCCCTATCGGAGCAATAATTAGCGCCAGACGAGCAGAAAGCTGAGTTTTATTGAGTGACTTACCGAGTGATTTTGCATCGTTGATTTGGCTGGATAAGTAGCTGTTTGAGGCGGCCATGGTGCCACCAAAGGTTCCTTGAACGATAAGACCAAACACAAACATTGAGAGATTATCGGCTAAGCCACACAGCGCGAAGCCTGCTGCAAGCCCGAGTTGAGCACGTAATAGAGAGCGACGTCTGCCATATTTATCAGCAAACTGCCCCCAAAAGCGCGCCGCAACGGCAGTGCAAAAGGTCGGCAAAATGAACAGTACCCCCGCCCAATCCGAAGTAATGTTTGCATCCAGTGTTGGCAATACCATTGGTAAAAACAGCGGCATGCCTAAGGCTGCAAACGCGGCGATAAAGTGGCTTAAAAGCACGCAATAGATGAGTTTGGTCATGATGGGTTAACTCACGCTCTGCTTGATGTCTTCAAGGTAAGCGTATTGTGCTTCTTCGCTGGTTAGCAATAAAAAGTTCGGTGCCGACAAGCCATAGAACTTATTGATATCGCTTGCGCCAGACGCCTCTTTAGACAATAAGCTACCCGAGCTCAATAGATACTTAGCGTATAGGTTAGGTGATTCAAACAACATCTCGTTTGCGAGCTTGGTGTTGTGTCCTTGTTCATCCAACTGGTTAAGTTGTTGGGAGAGGCTATTGGCGACCACTTCATACAAATAAGCTGACGTGGCGATTCCTTTCGTCGCCATTGCTTCGACAATCGCGGCAATGTCTAACTGCAAAGTAATCGTGGTAAACATCTGACCAAGAGCAAGCTCGTTATCTACAGTGATACGTTGATCTAAAAGCTGCGCACATTTTACAGGCGATTGTTGTTCAACGGTTTGGAAACGTTCTGGCCAAATACGCGCTGCATCGTTGTCTTTCATGGCTAAGGTCATCTTACCTTGCTCATCGAATGCAATGATGGCGTTTTGTTGGTTGGACTCCAAAGCGATACCGTAACGAATCCACAATGTAAGGTGCACTTTGCAAAGTAGTTCAACGTAATCTTTAAACCAAGTCAGTGTATCTTGTTGATAATACTGTTCGGCGAGGTGTTCCAAGAACAAGCGTCCATCAGGCATTGGGCTGGCAAGGGCAGCAACAGGTACTAGTGCTTTGTCTTGGAAGTAACTCTGCGGGTATTCGCGCACAATGTAAGCAAAGGTTTTATCGTCTCCAACATGGCCGCCATGTTTCTCATAACAATGAAAAAACGTGCCATGTAAGTCTTTATCTGTTTGCTCTAAGTGCGTCAACAAACGTTCAAACCAATGCCCATCATAGAGCGTAGATGGTTTGATTAGGCGAATGTTTTTAGTACCCAAAGATCGCATGATCAGCGGCACTTTGATATGGACCTGTGTTGCTGTGTTCACGACCACAGTGCGCACTGACAGGGTTGGAGTTACCTCAAGATACGCAATCGGCGCTTCAATGGTACCGTTAGGAAGTCCATCAAGACTTCTTAGTGTTAATGGGTGTGCGGGGAATAGCTCATGGCTAAGAGCAAAATCGGCGGGCAGACCCACTTGCTCCATCGTTGGCCAACATTCTGGTTGTGGACTGGTCAATGTAACGAGTGACTTCTCGATTGCGAGCCAACGAAGTTCAAAGCTTTGTGCAAATTCTGGCGCGAATTGCTCTAGGTCGTGATCGCTTAAACCGAACTTAGCACGTGCTGTCGGGTAGTAAGGGTGGTCAAGATAGGATGCGATTTGATCGGCACGTAATAGCTTTTTCTCCCAACGTTCTAGTTGAGAAATCGGCTGCATGAGTGATTCGGATTGCTGACTGAAGGCGCTGTCACACAATCCTTTGTGTTTTTCTGCGCATTTGAGTTCTTGCAAATAACCATCTAATAACGAATGCGAGCTTTCGTGAGCACTTGCTTTCAATAATTCAATCCAATCTTGATAGTACTGCTGGCTTTCAACGACACCATTTCTCTCGATGAACCAACCATCACCTTCCGAGCCATCTGGTTGGCCGTATACCCAACGCTGCATGTAATAGCTGGGAGTAACGGGCAGGTAGAGTGTAAAGTCTGAACCCGCAAAAATAGCCCAAATTTGATTACGAGGATAAGAAGATAACTTGAGTGCACTCGGGAGCTGAGACTCAAATCGGCTTTGAGAAACTAATCCGAACAAATCTTCACGCAAGCAAGTATCGATTAGTCGCTGAGTGAGGTATAACGCGTTTTCATTCATGCTGTTACCTCGTTTGTTGCTGTTAGATTGAAGCGAGAGATTGCCTGTTGTAGCGCGGGTTCTAGTGTTCGACCAGAAGGAGAAACGACCGAAATTCTCGCTAAGTAATCCTTGTTGGAATAGCTTTGTTGGAACGTATCACCAACCTTTTTAAGCACTTGCTGCTGAATGACAATATCGCCCTCTTGGTGAATGAAAGAGGTTGATGACCCTTCAATTAAACCGCTTTGTTTGGCCACTACATAGTGCACAAGGGCACTGCCATCAATACGAAATGTAGGATCAAGCTTGTGACCCAAGTGAAGGCTTAAGATGGTATTGAACCAATTCCCACCACTAAGGTTATCAAGTAAAAACTCTCGTCCATCACCAATACTTCGATAGTTGATTTCGACAAGTACAGGCCCCGAATCTGTGATGATGAATTCGCTATGACAGACACCAAACCCCACCCCGAATTCTTGAAGCTGACGTATACATTCATCACGGTAGTGAACGCTGTTAACACCATTCCAACTCGCCGCTGTTTCGATGAAGTAGGGTGGTGCTGAGAGCTCTACATCAAACCCACCAAGCGCGACCAAATGATCCCCGTCGCCAATGGTTTCGACAGTAATCAATGGGCCTTGCAAAAACGCCTCAACCAAGATGGGAGTAGTGGGGTGCCTTTGCCAAAAGGTATCGCAATAGTTATCCAGCTCAGCCGCAGAATCGCAGCGCTGCACGTCTAAACTAGCCACGCCTTCCTTGGGCTTCGCAACGACAGGAAAATCGAAATCGAATACAGGAGCGCTCTCTCGACTTAACAAAACACTTCGAGTATTAGGTAACGATTTTTCGTTGAGAACCTGACGAGTTAAGAATTTGTTTTTCGCCTTAATCGTCACGTTCCAATCTTTAGCGGGTAAACCAAAGAACTGTGCACAGATTGCAGTGGAAGTTTGTAGGTGGTCGCTATTACTGAAAACAGCATGAGGTGCTAGATTTTTCTCGGTGATGATTTCGATGAGTTCAAGAGGGTTGAAGACATCGCATTCTAAAATTTCATCGGGATTAAAGCGTTCATCATCACTGCTCAATTTCAGGTGATTGAGCTTGTGATCTGTGATCAAAACGACGTGAAGACCCATCGCCTTTGCGGTAGGTACGAAGCCGTGAGTGACTGCATCATTCACGACGTGACTTACGATAATAATCGTAGATTTCATGGGGCTTTCCTAATTTTAAAACGTTGTTGTCGCCTGCTCACAACTCGCTTTCAAGTGCTCTCTTTCGGGGTTAAAAGAAAGAGGATTTGTCTATCTTATTGTTTTTATTGATCCTTCTGTCATTAGTAGTGTTGCATATTGCAAAGCAAATATAGATCAAAAAATATATATTGCAAATATAAATGATATTTGTTCTTATTCGCAATGTTGTTATTTTATAAACTAAAACGGAATTAGAAAATGAACATGAGATTGACCTTGTCCCCTCTTGCTTTGGCAATTGGCGGAGCCTTGGCGGCGGTGGCTGGTGTGTCAACTGCAGTGGCGGAAGAACAAGCCACTGTAGATGAAACAGTGCAAGTTATTGGTCATCAGTACGAAGGTTACGCGGAGCACATGCCTCAGTCGGGTACCAAAACGGATGTCGAATGGTTGGATGTACCGCAGGCAGTATCGGTGGTCACAAAGACGGAAATGGAAGACCGCGGTGCTGTACGTTTGGTGGATGCACTTGATGGTGTCGCAGGGGTTAACAATACCTTGGGTGAGGGAAGCCGAGACCAATTTGTGATTCGTGGTTTTGATGCGCTTAACGACATGTACCGTGATGGTATGCGTGATGACGGGACTCTGCAATCGTACCGAAGCCTAGCGAATATCGAACGTGTCGAAGTGGTAAAGGGCCCTGCAGGCGCACTTTACGGCCGAGGTTCAGCCGGCGGTATCATCAATTTGGTCACCAAGCGTGCTAACGGTGATAATTTCACACACGTCAACGGCAGTGTTGGCAGCAATAATCTGTTTGTTGGTCAGGTTGACAGCTCGATGGCACTTAGTGACAAAGTCAGTGGTCGTATCAACGTGGAAAGTCGACAATCGGATTCCTATGTAGACCACGTCGACTCTAATGATTTCTTTATCGCACCAACAATTCGTGTATTACCAGCGGATGGTCACACGATTGATCTCGATGTCGAATATGCTCACCAAGAGTTAGTGCCATATCGTGGTGTTCCATCAAAGAATGGTAAGCCTGTCGACGTCTCTGAAAGCACGTTTTACGGTGGCACGAACGATTATCAAGAGTCGGACAGCATTCGTGTTGGCGTTAATTATGAATGGCTTTTGAATAGCGAATGGGCATGGACAAACCGCGCAGCATACAACCATATCGAACTTGAGCAAAAGGGTACACGCCAAGGGACGGTAACTGGGAATGGAGTATCTCAGAGTGTAAATAACCTCGGTTACGACCCTCGTACCACGACGACTCTTCAATCTGAGCTAGTTTGGGAAACGGATTCGAACCAAATGATGATTGGTGCCGACTACAATCAAATCAATATCGCTCTCACTTCTGCTTTAGTAAGCGACAAAGAGTTACCCCAAAAAGATATCTATGACCCCGTTACTGGTCCTACGCCTGATCCGGGTTTTAAACCTTCCCGTGACAACACCACAACGACCGCTGGCGTCTACATTCAAGACGTTTACACCTTTGGTGATCTTTCAGTGATCGGCAATGTGCGTTACGACTCGATGGAGCTTGAGCAGCAAAAAGCGGGCTCAGCAAAAGAGAACCTCGACGATAACAAAGTGAGCTACCGCGGTGGTTTGGTCTACCGAATCAACAACGATATGTCCGTGTACGCAAGCTTAGCTCGTTCATGGCAACTTCCTTACTCAGGTATCTACATCAACCCTAAATTAGCTGAATTCTTTCACACCGATCTAAAAGAAATTGGCGCAAAAGCTTACCTATTAGATAACGCTTTGATGCTGAATGCAGCGATCTTCCAAATCGATCAAGAGCAACCAGAAACCAATACAGACGGAGACGTGGTCAACAAGATTGAAGCGCGTCACCAAGGTATTGAACTGGAAGCTCGCGGTCAGATAACAGAGCAATGGGACATTTCGGTTGGATATAGCTATCTCGATGCGGAAGACAAAGAGACAGGCAAAAAGCCAAATGATGTGTCTGACCACCTGTTCTCACTTTGGAGTACTTACCAGCTAGACGACAACTGGCGTTTAGGTGGTGGTGTGAAATACGTTGGCGACCGTTATGCGGGTAATGACGAAGCCGTTGCACTAGGCGATTACACCACCGTTGACTTGATGGCAGCGTACACCACGGGTCGTCACAAAGTTCAAGCGAATGCTTACAACGTGCTTAATGAGAAATACATTTTGGGCGCAACCAACGGCACGTCTGGTACTAACCAGATTGGTTACGGAGCGCCAGCCGAATTTATGCTCAGCTACGGCTATCAGTTTTAAAAGCTAATTCAGTTCTAAGAGTTCGTTCATTTCTAAGAGCTAGTTCGACTCTAAAAACGATTGATTTGTTCGCTACGAATGAGTGAACAGTTGGCTTCATTTTGAGGCCGTTTAGCCCATAGGATCAAAGCGCCGAATCGTAAACATGGCCTTTGATCCTAACTTGCCTATTTAGGAGATTTTCATGCCTTACCAGAATTTGGATGGTAAACCCTGTACTCAATTACATCAAAAGTTGCGTCTAAGTGCCCTTGCAATGGCCATCGCTTCAGTGACTTCCATGGGCGCATTTGCCGCGTCAGATCCACAAACGACGACCATGGAAACGGTTGTCGTGACGGGCAGCTTGATCGGTAATTCAGAACTTGAGGATGTGAAAGAGTATCCGGGAGCGCGTACCGTTCTAACTAACGAACAAATTAAAAAGACTGGCGCACTTTCGATTGATTCGGCCTTCCAAAGTGTACCGGGCATTAAGGTTCAAGACGAAACGGGCACCGGTGTTTTGCCTAACATCTCAGTGCGTGGTTTGAAAGCGAGTCGCAGTGGGCACGCTCAATTCCTCATGGATGGTGTTCCTCTGACACTGGCGCCGTATGGTCACACAGGACAATCAATTTTCCCTGCAACGCTGTCGATGCTTGATCGTATTGATATTGTGCGAGGCGGTGCGGCGGTTCAGTACGGACCAAACAACGTCGGTGGTGTGATCAACTTGGTGACCAAGCCTATTCCACATGAGTGGCAAACGGAAATCAGTAATCGCTTTACTGTATTCGAGGATGGCGATACGCCGCTCAACGACTTTTACCTGCGAACAGGTGGCTGGTTAACCGAGACGTTGGCACTTCAAGTCGAGGGGAACTTCTTAAAAGGTGAAAGCTTCCGTGAACACTCCGACACAGATGTCAAAAACTTCCAAGCGAAACTGCAATGGTTACTGAGTGATACTCAAGAGCTACAAGCTTTCGTTCAACGCTATGATGCCGACACGCAAATGCCGGGCGCTTTATCGCCAGAAGATTACGAGAATGACCGTACCCAATCTAAGCGCCCTTATGATGAGTACCAAGGTAAATCGACACGTTGGAGCTTAAAGTACTTACATGATTTGAATATTGCTGATAGTGCAGAGCTAGAAGTACTGACCTTTGGCCATCGTTCTGAGCGTTTCTTCCAGTGGGGTTACAACAGTACTAAAGGTGTGGAGTGGTCTGATCCGTCGCAGCCATCTACTGATATTCGTACGTCACCACGTGAATTTAAGGTGTATGGGGTAGAGCCGAAACTCGCGATGTATTTTGACGGTAATACCGTGACGCAAAATGTGATTGTGGGTGCGCGCTATGTTAATGAAGATATCGATTACAAGCTCACTCAAACATCAATTTCTAGTGGAGTAACCACAACGCCACGCGATTGGCATTTGGATACTGACGCTTTTGCTGGTTACATCAGTAACGAAATCGGCCTGTTTAATGATGTATTAAAGGTGACGCCGGGTATTCGCTATGAATCGATTGATATGGCATATAGTGATCTAGGCCAAGGACAGAATAGAAACAATAAGGTGACTGAGTGGTTGCCGGGCTTGACGGTGGCATACCATCTGACTGAACAATGGGTTGGGTACACAAATGCACAGAAATCTTTACGTGCACCACAAATATCTAACATTAAGGTTAATGGTAAAGAGGGCAGTGAGCTCGCATGGAACTACGAGTTAGGTGCTCGCTACAACCAAGATTCAACAAGCTTCAATGTGGCGCTTTACCGAATCGATTTTGAAGATCAGCTTCAATGGCAAAAAGCGACTGAAACTTTCGACAATATTGGTAAAACCCTCCATCAAGGTGTTGAACTTTCAGGTCGTTACGTGCCTCAAGCGATGCAAGCTTTGAGCCTCGGCGCTGGTTATAACTATTTGGATGCGACGATCGAGGAAGAGGGTGCAAACAAAGGTAATCAACTTCCTTATACGTCTAAACATCAATTCAGTTGGGATGCGACTTACGCCTTTAACAAGGTAGATACGACTTTGTCTGGTTATTACTTTAGCGAATCTTATTCTGACAATGCGAATACAAGTGCCGAAGATTCAACGGGCGCGACAGGTAAAGTGCCTGCCTACATGGTCTGGAACTTCAACCTAGGTTCGGATTTGTACAAAGATGAAAACAGTAAGCTGCGCATGAACTTTGCGGTGAACAACCTGTTTGATGAGGACTATTACTTCCGCGGTATTGATACCAGCCCGGTTGGTCGTTATCCAGCACCGGGACGTTCTTACACTTTGGATCTGAATTATCAGTTCTAATACGTAATTTATTGAAAGTAATAACGAATAAAAGTCGCCAATACTCTTGGCGGCTTTCACGGTTCTAGCGTTTAAGGAAAATTAAATATGGAAAACAGCTCTCGCCTTTTGTTTTCGAATCTATTGCAGCTGTCGAACGGACTGCTGTCATTCAATAGGCCGCTTTTATTCAGCAGGATAGCAATAACCTTAGCTTTGGTGATTTTAAGCTTGTTCTCATTCTCCGGTTCAGCACAAATAAGGGTCATACAAGACGAGCAGGGTCAGTTTGAGATAGCGACTACCCCGCAACGTATTGTGGTGTTGGAGTTTTCATTTGTAGATGCACTCGCTGCGGTGGGTGTTTCTCCTGTTGGTGTTGCTGATGACAATGATGCTTCGCGAGTGATTCCGGCGGTACGTGAATTGGTTCAACCATGGGAATCGGTTGGCATGCGTTCTCAGCCTAGCCTAGAAGCCATTGCGGTATTAAAGCCTGACCTGATCATTGCAGATGCAGAGCGTCATCGTACGGTCTATCAAGATCTACAACGCATCGCACCAACTCTGCTCCTCAAAAGCCGTGGTGAGACTTATCAAGAAAATTTGGAGTCTGCGCTCAAGATTGGCATCGCTCTCGACAAGCAATCGTCAATGGAACAACGAATTCAACAACATCAACACGCCATGGCTGAATTTAAAAGTCATTTCTCGCTCAAACAAACTGTCCAATTCGCTGTCGTGTCGGATAAAGGTATGTGGTTACATAGCCCTGCATCTTACGCAGGGGGCGTGCTAACCACATTAGGCATTGCGAGCCCTATTGTGAAACCAACAGAGAAGGCATATTTACCAACCAGCTTTGAGTTGTTGTTGAAAACCAATCCGGATTGGTTGCTCCTTGGCGCTTATTCTCATCCTAATATTGTTGATGATTGGCAGAAAAATCCGTTATTCAATGTACTAACCTCTGCAAAAAGTCAGCAAGTTGTAGAAGTGTCACCAGCACTTTGGTCACTGAATCGAGGCATGTTAGCGGCAGAACAAATGGCGAAAAATCTTGAGCAGATCTTGGATCCATCATGAGTACGATGTTGTTCTCTAAAAGTAAGCGATTCTGGCCAATACTGTCGTGGCGAGCCACGTTATTTACGGCAGTAGTGTCGTTTTTGGCACTATCTGGTTACGCGGCCTCTATGACCGGGTGGTCTAATTTTTCTTTAACATTGAGTGACTTAATTCATTACTGGTTTGCGTTTGATGAAAGCAACATGACTCATCAAATATTGTCGACGCTAAGAGCGCCAAGAGCTTATGCGGGGCTATTGATTGGTGCGAGTTTGTCTGTCGCTGGGTTATTGATGCAGGGATTAACGCGTAACCCACTCGCGTCTCCATCGATTCTTGGAATTAACGCTGGCGCAGCCTGTTTTATGGCGTTAGCTGCAATAGGTATACCTGTGGTTAGCGAGCTAAATCCAATCCTCAATGCAGTTCTTGGCGCGTTGCTAAGCGGTGGCGCAGTGATGCTTCTGGGCGGCTTTTTCTCCGCACGTTCTCATCCGTTACGTTTGGTTCTCGCGGGGATCGCCATTACGGCGTTATTGCTCGGACTGACACGAGCAGCGCTGATTCTTGCTGACGATATGGCTTATAGCGTCTTGCATTGGCTTACTGGTTCATTGTCTAGTGTGGATGATGGACAGTGGCAACAGCTTTGGCCGCCTGTAGTGATTGGTTTGGTGTTAGCAATGAGTCTTGCTCGCAACCTCAACTTGCTGGCACTTGGCGAAGAGGTTGCAGTGGGGCTGGGCAGTAACATCAGGTTTACTCGCCTGATTAGTGGATTGACGATTGTGTTGCTTGCCGGAGCAAGCGTCGCTATCGCAGGGCCAATTGGCTTTGTTGGTTTGTTAGTGCCTCATTTAGTCCGACCTATGGTTGGGCACAATTACCATTTACTGATTCCTATTTCCGCATTGGCTGGCGCAGCATTAGTGTCTTGGTCAGATGCGCTGTCGCGAGCGATTGCTTTTCCGACTGAAACACCCGTTGGTGTTATTACTGCTCTGCTCGGGACACCTTGTTTTATTTTGATTGCGACGAGGAGATCTTAATGCACCATCACACTAAGATAGTTTTGTTATCTGGGATTCTCATATTAGTGGCATCTGCGGGTTTGTTTGTCGGTGCAGCGTCACTTTCTATTCCTCAAGTCATCGAACATTTGGTCGCGTTTTCCAGTGACGACTTTGTTATCCATCAGTATCGGCTACCACGTATGTTGCTCGCGATAAGCGTGGGTGCAGGGTTAGGGCTTTCGGGGGTATTAGTGCAAGGCGTGATACGTAATCCGTTAGCGTCGCCTGATCTTATGGGTATTAGCGCTGGGGCAGGCCTTGCTGCGACAACGAGTTTAGTTTGGTTCCCCAATGCACCAGTCAGTGTGCTTCCGGTTGTGGCGATGTTCGGTGGGGTATTCGCAGCTGGGCTGATTGCTGTATTGGCGTGGTGGTCAAGGCCTACACCCGCCAAGTTGGCACTGATTGGTATTGCGGTGAGTGCGTTTCTGGCCAGTTGTATCGACTTTTTGCTGGTCACCAATCCGATCGAGATCAACACGGCCATGGTGTGGCTTACTGGCAGCCTTTGGGGGCGAAACTGGCAGCAAGTTCCCTTTATTTGGAGCGTACTGCTCTTGTTGTTACCTATGGCATTATGGCTTGCTTGGCGATTAGATGTTATGGGGCTTGGCGAGGAAAGTTCGACCACATTGGGTACTAAGCCAAAACAGATTCAGGCTCTTGCGTTATTGGCCGCTGTATTGCTTGCCAGTGTTAGTGTTTCTGTTGCTGGAACGATCAGTTTTGTGGGTTTATTGGCACCTCACTTAGCACGCTTGTTGTTTGGGCATAATCATAAGTTGTTAATCCCAGCCTCTGCACTGGTGGGGGCAATTCTGGTTACCAGCGCTGATGGGTTAGCCAGAGGTCTACAACCACCCATTGAATTGCCAGCAGGCGTTCTCACGTCTGTGATTGGTGCGCCCTATTTCATCTTTCTTCTCTATCGTTATCGAGGTTGGTAACCATGCTTAAAACGCAGAATCTTTCCGTCGCGTACGGCAAACAAACGATCATACCGAACCTGTCGGTTTCTATCCCTAAGGGAAAAATTACCGCGTTGATAGGGCCTAACGGGTGTGGTAAATCCACCTTGTTAAAGACGTTAGTAAGAATTAACAAGCCGGTGGCTGGAGAGGTGTTGTTTGAAGACAAGCCGCTATCAAGCTATGGCGATAAAGCGCTTGCTCGTTCGTTGTCACTTCTTCCGCAAATCTTGGTCAGTCCTGAGGGGATCACGGTAAGAAAATTGGTCGAATATGGCCGCTCGCCCTATGTATCCCATTGGGGAAGGCTAGGGTTGGACGATCAAAAGATTGTCGAACAAGCAATGCGTGATACAGGTGTACTTGAGTTTGCTGATAAGCCGGTTGAGTCACTGTCTGGTGGCCAGCGTCAAAGAGCATGGATTGCGATGGTAATTGCACAAGATACGGACGTAGTGATGTTGGATGAACCGACCACATACCTTGATATGTCTCACCAAGTGGAATTAATGAACCTGATGCAACAGATGAATGCGAAAGGAAAAACGGTTGTTGTTGTGTTGCATGACCTGAACCAAGCCAGTCGTTACTGCGACCATTTAGTGGTTTTGGAAAAGGGATGCGTAATAGCAGAAGGCTCGCCTGATGAGGTGATGACTGAAACGATGCTCAGTAACGTATTTGATCTTAAAGCGAGTGTGTTTCGTGACCCTATTTCAAATACGCCAATGTGTGTCGCGATTTAGGAAAAGCTCAGGAGATTCAAGTTATCGTTATGTGATTAATACCAATCGTAGTCATTAACGGGTCACCTTAGCTTGTAGTAACGCCTTTCACAGATCTGCGAAAGGCGTTTGTTTTTAGTTTTACTTCACTTTAACTAGAGTGCTTGAATCTGTATGAACGAAAGCGTTGTCGTAGATCTCTAAGCCTGTTGTTTGAGAGTAAGTCAGCGTGTCATCTGAAATACTAATGTTCATTGTGAAGCCCGTGGTGGTTGCGTTGTCTGTCATGTATTCAGACTCAGCGATACCACGTTTAGAGGCGACTAGCGTCATTGTATCGCCAGCAGGACCTTCTGCGGTGACACATGTGGTGCGTGGCACACAGTAAGAGTTGTACACGATCTGATTCTTTTGGTCGTAGATGAAGTAACCACGTTGATCGTGGAATTTAGAATCGTCGGCCTTTCTGAATACTTCCTGCTTGTAGTACAGAGCAACAAGATATTGGTCGCTGGCATTGGTTGCATCTGCTGCAACCTCAAACGTCATCACTTCATAAAACGGTGTGACTGCTGGACCGCCTGCACCCACTTTTGTGCCTTCTTGACCCGGTGAAATATCAACGCCGCCAGTTTCGACCGATTTCCATGTGCCGACTAGCTTTGCGAGTGGACCGAAATCCATACCATTGATTGTATTGTGGTCGGCTACTGCTGGAACCGAGATTGCTGCTGCAATACCAAGTGCTAATAATTTTTTCACTGTAACTTCCTTTTCTTGTAATTATCTGACCTCAATAAAAATAAGGTTATTGTGAAACAAGTTTATTAACCCAGATCAGTATTCTTGGTTGCTATGAAAGTGATTTGTAACTTGATGTATCAGTCAATAAGGGAGTATTAATGTGTGTACATATTGAGCGAAAAGGAGTGATTGGCTCGTCTAATCTCTGTCATACATCATGGGTTTACTGACTCTTGAGGTTGAGTTAAGTCATATTGGCAGAGGTCGTCTAAACTTAGATTTGTATGGCATCAAAAGCCGAACAATTTGGGCTCTAAAAACGTTCTCGAAAATAAACGTAAATTAATCCTTTACCTCAACTTAACTTGAAGTATTAGCATGAACTCCGTTGCTTACGAGAATACTTTAAGGAGAGAAGAATGATCCAACTTGAACATGTGAATTTAGTCGTTAAGGACATCCCTGAAATGCTGACTTTCTATAAAGCGGCATTCCCTCATTGGTACGTCCGTGATGAAGGAAAAGGCGAATGGTCAGGTAAGCCACGTAACTGGCTGCATTTTGGCGACGAATACCAATATATCGCGATGAGTGATCATGGAGAGGGTGAAAATAGGGACTTAGCAGGGCATTCGGTTGGCCTCGCGCACTTCGCTTATGTGACCAATAACATTGAGAGCGTCATTCAACGCCTTATCGATGCGGGCTTCCCAATAGCCAAACCCGGTGCCGAAGAACCTTATCGAAAAAACGTCTACTTTGTAGATCCGGCTGGTTTTGAAATTGAGTTCGTTGAATACCTGAGCGATGATCCCAAGCTACGCAATGCCACGTAATAACATTCGTTAATCGAGTTGGTTTGCTAGAGCGAGTTTGTTCGAAATAAAACGTCTAAGAAAGGGCGCTAGGAAGACTTACAGAAAAGGGCATTGTGGAATATTCCGCAATGCCCTTTTTAGATCTATTGATTAGCTGATTGGCTAACTGATCTTTCGTTCGGTTATCTACTTAGTTTTAAACGGCACCAATAGTTGTTTGCCAAACACATTGATTAGCGCGCCAGTCACGATCAGGCCACCGCCTAGATAAGTCCAAACTGATGGAATCTCATTAAAGATCCACACGCCTAACAGTGCCGAGAAGACAATCTGAACGTATGAGTAAGCCGAAGCTTTGCCCGCGGCTTGTGTCTGCATCGCTTTGGTCAAGCCATATTGGCCGATTTGAGTAAAAATCCCGACCAGCACCAGCATCACGGTTAGGAATAAGCTCGGCCACACAAAGTCGTTCCAGATAAGAGCTGTGGAGATCGGTAGGGCAACCAGTGGGAAGTAGAAGATGATAACAGAGCTGTCTTCGGTTTGGCTCAGCTTTCTCACAATCACGTAAGCAATTGAGCTACCAAACGCGCCACATAACGCCACCATAATGCTGAATAGAGGTAATTCGCTGCTCGCGCCACTGTTCATGCTTGGTTGCACCATCACCAATAATCCCGCTAGGCAAAATGCAATGCAGATCATGGTCGATTTCTGGACGCGCTCTTTGAGGAATAACACACCGAGCAACGCAGTAAACACAGGATGTACGTATTGCAGGATAGTCGCTTCTGCTAACGGAAGAGTGGTGACAGCGTAGTAAACACACATCAGTGCTACGGTACCTACCGCGCCACGAACAAACAACAAAGGTTTGTTATTACCCCAGATCGAAATGCCTTTTCGTTTTACGTCGATGTAACTGATGATCAAAGACACCAAAGCCCTTGCTGCAACGATTTCAAATACAGGTATGCCATAGTTGCTGATGTATTTCACACAAGCTGACATCAGTGCGAATCCAAAAGCGGAGAGGATCATGAATCGAACCCCAACAGGGATTTGTGAAAAAGAGAAAGAAGACATAAAAAGATCAATAGGCTGAGGGAAAAGGAATCATAGCCTAGTTTAGGATCTTCGACCAAAGTCTTTGTCCGTTTATTGTTCTGAAAATACTAATCAAAAGTCAGGATTGTTATCATTCAATCGGCCTCTACGTAATATCTACCATGACTCAGTTTTATAAAATCAACCCCAACAGAGAGTGACCTTAATTCAACTCTGACTTATTTTGGTTTCAATTGGATTTTGTCTTCTTATTATTTCGATGAATAGATAATAAGAGACATTTTTATGAAACCAATAAATACCCTACTCATATCCGCCCTTGCTGTTTGTTCTTTCAGTTCCGCGACTTACGCCGATACTATTTTGCACGCGTTCAACTGGAAGTATTCAGATGTGACGGCTAACGCGAATCAAATTGCTCAAGCTGGTTATAAGAAAGTACTTGTTGCGCCTGCAATGAAATCGAGCGGCAGTCAATGGTGGGCTCGCTATCAACCTCAAGATCTACGCACTATCGATTCTCCTTTGGGCAATAAACAAGATTTAGCCGCAATGATTGCCGCACTCAAAGGTGTGGGCGTCGATGTGTATGCCGATGTGGTACTCAACCATATGGCGAATGAAAGCTGGAAGCGAAGTGACTTGAATTACCCTGGTACAGAAGTGCTAAACGATTATGCTAGTCGTTCAAGCTACTATGCTGACCAGACTCTGTTTGGCAACCTAGCACAAGGTTATGTGTCAGCGAACGACTTTCATCCAGCGGGCTGTATTTCCAATTGGGAAGATCCTGGTCATGTTCAATATTGGCGTTTGTGTGGTGCCGATGGTGATGTGGGTTTGCCTGATCTCGATCCAAATAACCGCTGTTTTTCAAGCAAGTTGTCGCTATTTTTACAATTCAGCAACGTGAATGATTACGCCGCACACTTTTCAGGGTTCAAATACACCTCATCGATATAACTCCAGTCTCTCGTCTGCCGACTCCATCTGCCTGGATTCGTCAATTGAGCACGTCGATAGACTTGTATACGCTGTCGGAGAATTTCATTATCCTCGCCGCAATGCCTCTGCTGAGGTGTTACATACTTTATGCCACTGTGTTTATGCTCATTGTTATACCAATCAACAAAATTACCAACCCAACACCGAGCATCTTCAATGGAAGAGAACCCATCCATTGGCCATGACGGACAATACTTTATTGTTTTGAACAACGACTCAGAGTATGGGTTGTCATTGCTTACTCTTGGCCTAGAATAAGAGCTTACGATCCCAAGGTCATACATCTTTGCAAGCATGGTGTAACTTCTCATAGGAGCACCGTTGTCAGAGTGCAAAGTAATGTTGCCTTGCACACACTTTTCCCGCCATGCTGTTCTTTGGAGTAACTCCGCTGCATATTCACCTAGCTCCTGATCATACACTTCTGCACCTACTACTTTTCTACTAAAGATATCCATTATCAAATAGAGGTAATAGTGCTTCCCTCGTATTTTCGATGGCAGATAACTGATATCCCAGCTCCATACCTGATTCGGTTTGCAGGCTTTTTGAACCTTTGGTCGAGAAGGGCTTGTGCCAGCTTTGTTACGAGTTCGCTTACCTAGCTGGTTGTTTGCTTTTAATACACGATAAAATGTGGACTCTGAGGCAATGTAAATACCTTCATCAGCCAACATTGGAACGATAATATTCGGCGGCAAATCTGCATACTCTGGTGTATTGCAGATATCTAATATCTGCTGCCTTTCAGCTTCTGATAGCTTATTATGAGGCTCGTGCTGCCGAGGATGCTGACGCATATCACTTGTGACTTCAGCAGAGTTCTCTGTCCAACGCTGAAACGTTCGTATTGATAACCCAACGGTGGAACAAGCCTTTGTCTTTGTTGCCCCTTTACGTACAGCTTCATCAACAAGTGTGACTATTTTAAGCCGCTCTGAGATAGGAATCAGTCTTCCTCGCTGGTTTCCCAGAGGGCATTGAACTTTTCCCGCAAAACCAGTAGCGCAGCCGTTTCAGCAAGTGCTTTCTCTTTACGTGCCAACTCCTTCTCCAGCGCTTTTACCTTTCTGCGTTCCTCACGTAGTTGCTTATTTTCTTTGTGTGATATTGAAGTCGATGTTGCGCTCTGCGCCTTGATAGATAGTGCTCGCCAGGCTTTAACGTCATCGACAAATAACCCTTTAGACCTACAGTATTCAGCTAACTCACGTTCAGACATTGTTGCAGTTTCAATCACTATGAAAAATCTCTGCTCCGCTGAATAATCAGTAGTAGTATTTTCTAACGGCGGCTCTGTAGACAATAGGCCGCTTTCAACAAGTTCATTTCTCCACTTAGATACCACGGAAGGACTCACATCTAATTCTTTAGCAATTCTTCGATGAGACCAATTATATGGTGGTAACAACCAAGTTTGACCTTTCGTTTTCACATCAATTGGAACTGGATTAGCTGGCATAGTTATCTCCTTAAAAATCTAGACGACAACTATGCTGACACAGGGGG